>JAGLDM010000389.1 GCA_023145595.1 Flavobacteriaceae bacterium
GATTTCAAGGAGGTCCAAATGCTGGACACACCTTAATTTTTGACGGAAACAAACACGTATTACATACCATTCCTTCTGGAATATTTCACGAAACAGCAATAAATGTTGTTGGAAACGGTGTTGTAATTGATCCTGTAATTTTCAAAAACGAATTGGATAATCTAAAAAAATTCAACCTTGATTTTAAATCTAAATTATTAATATCAAGAAAAGCACATTTAATCTTACCAACACACCGCTTGTTAGATGCTGCTTCTGAAGCATCTAAAGGAAAAGCCAAAATTGGTTCTACTTTAAAAGGTATTGGCCCAACATACATGGATAAAACTGGCAGAAATGGATTGCGTGTTGGTGATTTAGAAATGGAAAATTGGGAAGAACGTTATGATGCGCTTACTAAAAAGCACCTTAAAATGTTAGATTTCCACGGAATTGAATTGGAATATGACTTAAATGAATTACAAGCCGAATTCAATAAAGGAATTGAACGTTTAAAACAATTAACATTTATTGATAGTGAAGAATACCTGAATAACGCCATGAAAAATGGGAAATCTATTCTTGCCGAAGGAGCTCAAGGTTCTTTGTTAGATGTTGATTTTGGAACCTATCCATTTGTAACCTCTTCTAACACAACTGCTGCTGGTGCATGTATTGGTTTAGGAGTGGCTCCAAATAAAATTGGTAATGTTTATGGTATTTTTAAAGCCTATACAACCAGAGTTGGTTCTGGCCCCTTCCCTACTGAATTGTTTGATGAAGACGGAGCAAGAATGGCAAAAGTCGGTCATGAGTTTGGAGCAACTACGGGTCGTCCAAGACGTTGTGGTTGGCTAGATATCGTGGCTTTAAAGTATGCCGTTCAAGTAAATGGCGTAACCGAATTAATGATGATGAAGGGAGATGTTCTTTCTGGATTTGACACCTTAAAGGTTTGTACTTCTTATTTATATAAAGGTGAAGAAATTATGCACTTCCCTTTTAATATAGAAGAGGAAAATGTAACTCCGGTTTATTCTGAGTTTAAAGGATGGGAAGAAGATTTAACAAAAATGACTTCTGCAGATCAATTACCTAAAAGTTTAATGGAGTACATTGCTTTTATTGAAAAAGAAGTTGAAGTACCTGTTAAAATAGTTTCTGTTGGACCAGATAGAAAGCAAACAATCTTAAGATAAAAATGCTTCTGAACCGTGTACCAAACTCGATTTGGTATCTATTCAGAATCTCAAAATAATATAAAAGGTTTCTGACTCATGTTGGAAACCTTTTTATTTAAACAATAAAATTCAATATTTAATAGTTAGTTTTACATTTGAAGATCATCAGTTTATGAAGAATTTTTTATTGCTCTTATTTATAAGTATATCTACACTTACTGTGGCTCAAAAGAAGCAACAATTAAAAATAATTAATGCTGATTTAACCTATGCTGATAAAGATTATCCCGATGCTACTATATCTATCGGAAATGTTTTTGTAGAAATTAATGGTGCAACTATTCACTGCAAAAAGGTTATCATGTATTCAAAAGATAATTACCTAAAAGCCATGGGAGATGTTGTCATGAATCAAGGTGATACCGTATCACAAACGAGTGACTTTGTAGATTATGACGGAAATAAAAAACTAGCAACCTCTTGGGGACGTGTTGTGCTCAAAGACCCTACAATGACACTTACCTCTGAAAAAGTGTTTTTTGATAGAGAAAAACAAGAATTGTATTATTTAGCACATGCCACCATCAAAGACAGTGTAAATGTCTTAAAAAGCAAAAAAGGACGCTACTTTTTAAAATCAAATAAGTTTAAAGCAGACACAAACGTAACGGTTGTTAATCCAGATCAAACCCTAGAAACAAATCATCTAATCTACTTTACAGATTCTGGAAAAGCATACTTAGATGATGCTTCAACAATCACAGGAGAAAACAGTGTAGTATACACTGAAAAAGGATTCTCTGACACCAAAGCGAAAGTGTCGTATTTAACAAAAAACTCATGGATCCAATATAGAGATCAATTAATTGAAGGTGACAGCTTGTTCTATAATGAAGCGAAAAACTATTCTACTGCAACCAGAAATATTAAAATGACGGACACTGTTAATAATTTTGTGCTAAAAGGAGGTTACGCTGAATTTTACAAAAATTTAGATTCTGCTTTTGTAACCAACCGGTCTGAAGCAATTTCTTTAGTAGAAAATGATTCTTTACACATTCATGGTGATACCCTACTGGTTACTGGAAAAGCTAAAGAAAGAGTAATAAAAGCCTTTCATCATGTTAAATTTTATAAAATTGATTTAAGTGGTAAATGTGATTCTCTTGTTTCTATAGAAGCCACTAATTTAACAAAAATGTTTAGGAGACCCATCTTATGGTCACAAGGAAATCAAATTACAGGTGATATCATTCATTTCTTAACCAATTCTGAAACAGAAGCCTTAGACTCTTTAAAAGTAATGGGGAGCGCCTTTATGATTCAAAAAGATTCCGCGGGTTACAATCAAACCAAAGGACGACTTATATTAGGAAAGTTTGAGGATAACAGCATGAAAACTATTGATGTTGATGGTAATAGCGAATCGATACAATTCATTAGAAATGAGGAGGATGAATTGATCGGGATTAGCAAGAGCAAGTCGAGTAAAATCCACATAACAATGGAAAACAAGGAATTGAATACCATTGATTTAATCGGCAGTCCAGACGGAAAAACGTATCCCGTTGATAAAATACATAAGAACGATCGAAAACTAAAGAATTTTGAATGGAGAGCATCAGAACAACCTTTAACTAAAGAAGATATCTTTAAAAAGGATCTAGGAGACGATGAATTGATAAGACAAGTTCGAGCAAAAGAAAAGGCTGATAAAATTGAAGACGAAAAGGAGGCTAAACGTATTAAAAAAAGAAAACTGCAACAAATCGCTCAGCGAAAAAGTGATAGTATTAGTAATTTAGAAAAAGAGGGCCTTCCCCTGAAACCTAAGAAAAACTAAATTGGAAATCGATGAAAAAGGATTTTTTCACATACCAAGCACAAACCTCTCCTCACCCACTATCCCTTGAAATTTCTCATGCTCAAGGCTCCTATATTTTTGATAAAACAGGAAAGGAATATTTAGATTTTATTGCCGGAGTCTCTGCCAATAGTTTAGGTCATAACCACCCAAAAGTTAAGAAAGCTATAATTAATCAATTGGAAAAATATACACACGTAATGGTGTATGGCGAGTTTATTCAAAAACCACAAGTTGAACTATGCAAACTACTAGCGCAACTTAGTCCTGATAAATTAAATAGTGTATATCTTACCAATTCGGGGACGGAAGCCACAGAAGGTGCTTTAAAATTAGCTAAGCGATACACTGAACGCTATGAAATAATCTCATGTAATAATTCCTATCATGGAAATACCCAAGGAGCCATGAGTGTTTGCGGTGTTGAAGAACAGAATTCGGCTTTTAGACCTTTAATACCCGGAGTTTCGTTTATCGATTTTAATGATACTTCTCAACTTCATAAAATCACGAAAAATACAGCAGCCGTAATAATTGAAACCATTCAAGGTGGTGCTGGATTTATAGAACCAAGTAACAACTATTTACACAAAGTTCAAAAACAATGTACTAAAGTTGGCGCCCTTTTAATTTCAGATGAAATTCAGACAGGAACTGGAAGAACTGGGAAATTTTTCGGGTTTGAAAATTACAATTGTGAGCCAGACATTATTGTAACTGGTAAAGGATTGGGCGGCGGAATGCCAATAGGTGCTTTTATTGCCAAAGACGAAGTTATGGCTACTTTAAAAGAACATCCAAAGTTAGGACATATTACCACTTTTGGTGGGCACCCCGTAATTGCAGCAAGTGCATTAGCGACAATTCAAGAAATTACAGAGTCTGATTTAATGAATCAATCATTAGAAAAGGAATCCTATTTCAGAGAATTATTACAACACAAACTAATTTTAGAAATACGTGGCAAAGGATTGATGCTTGCTATAATTGTCAAGGACGAACAATTGGCTTCAGATATCATTTTAACTTGCCTTAAAAAAGGGCTCCTTCTTTTCTGGTTGCTTTTTGAAGGAAAGGCTATTCGGATTACTCCACCACTAACTATCTCAAAAAAAGAAATTGAAAAGGGCTGTAAAATCCTCTTATCAGTACTCGATAAAATTGCATCTGTTTAACTTCCTCAACAACCTTTGACTTGAAAATTGAAGTTAAAGAGTTTATTGCAAGCATAAAAGTTTCAATCAAATCTAAGTTATAAATTACACCAATATAAACTACGATTTAAGTAACATTATAATCCCGCCAACAGCCGTAATTACAAGGATAAATCGCCTATAATTAATATTTGATATTTTCTTAACCACGTAAAATCCTAATACAAACCCAACGATAACAACTGGGAATAATACTGAATTTAACACCAATGTTTCAACACTTACTGTTTTCCAAACAAAAATATGAAAGGGAACTTTAAATAAATTCACTATAAAAAACAGCATTGCTGCTGTTCCAATAAATTCGTTTTTAGGAAATCTAATAGCCAAAAAATAAATATTAGCAATTGGACCGGCCAAATTACCGATCATCGTTGTAAACCCTGCCAAAAGCCCTATTAAAACTGAGAAAAAATTATTCGTTGGGACTTTCGGGTTCTTTTTTATTTCTAAAAAGAGCATGGCCACTACACTAATAATAATGATGATCGCCATCATATTTTTAAAAACAACATGAGAAATATCGTCACCAACCCAAACTCCAACTAAAACTCCAGCCACCATCCATGGTAATAATTTGAATATATATTCCCACTGCACGTGTCTTTTATAATAAAATACAGCCAAAGTATCTGCAAAAACCAACATTGGCAATAAAACACCCGTAGAAGATTTTTCGCCAAAAACAAAAGCAAGGGAAATCACAGTGATTACTCCAAAACCTTTGACTCCCGCTTTTCCCATTCCCAGAATAAACACAGCCAAACTAATTATGAACCAGTCAACTATAGATAGATCGAATGATTTTAATATCTCTAAATAATTCATTCCTAATTAATAATTTAAAAGACTTAATAAGTCTTCTTTAAACCTGTTTTTAGACAAATACATATCTTCTAAATCTTTAGCAAACGGAATTGGAGTTTCTAGACCTCCACACCTCTTAACAGGCGCATCCAAATATTCAAAGCAATTCTCTGTTATTAATGCAGAGATCTCTGAAGCAATTCCACCAAACAAACTATCTTCTTGCAAAATAATAACACGTCCGGTTTTTTTTGCTGATTTAAATACTTCTTCGATATCTAAAGGCTGTAAGGTTCTTAAATCTAGTAAATCTGCAGAAATATTTAATTCATCCACTATTTTCAGTGCCCAGTGAACACCAGCGCCGTACGAAACAACACTGACCCGATCCCCTTTTCTAATATAGTTTAATACCCCAAAAGGAATTGTAAAGTACCCTTCTGACACTTCTTGCCTCACCGTTCTATACAATGCTTTATGCTCAAAAAACAAAACTGGATTTGGATCTTCAATTGCGGCAATTAACAAACCTTTTGCATCTTGAGGGAAAGCAGGATAAACAACCTTTAATCCAGGAACTTTAGTGAACCAAGCTTCATTTGTTTGGCTATGAAACGGCCCAGCCCCTACACCTCCACCGCAAGGCATTCGCAATACAACCGAAGCATTTTGAGACCACCTATAAAAAGATTTTGCCAATAAGTTCACAACAGGATTAAAACCTGACGACACAAAATCTGAAAATTGTAATTCAACGACACTTTTTATTCCGTTGATTGATAATCCGTAAGCCGCTTCTATAATACCAGATTCACAAATAGGTGTATTTCGAATTCTGGCGGCTCCAAATTCTTCTAAAAACCCTTCTGTTACTTTAAAAACACCCCCATATTTAGCAATATCTTGTCCCATTAGAACTAAGTCTTCATGCTCCCTAAAAGCGCTTTTTAATCCGTCTGAAATAGCATCGACAAAACGTATTTCTTTTTTATCCTCTGATGGTTTTATCTCAACAAATTCAAATGATTTATAGACATCTGCTAATTCAGCTTCAACAGTTGATTTATGCTCGGGCTCATCAAAAGTTGATTTTAAATTTTTATCAATCTCTTGAGCAATCTCAATTTTGAGTAATTCGTTTTCTTCTGGAGTTAGGTGGTTTTCTTCTAATAAAAACTGAAGATAATTTGAAATTGGATCTTTAGTTGCCCACTCTTCAATTAATTCATTCGGAACATATTTTGTGCCACTAGACTCTTCATGCCCACGTACTCTAAAGGTCTTAAACTCAAGCAATATAGGTCTTGGATTTTTTCGTAAGTCCTTTGCTAATTCCGAAACTTTAGTATAAACCTCTAATATATTATTTCCATCAATTACTTGACTTTCCATTCCGTAACCAATTCCTTTATCAACGATATTCTGATTTAAAAACTGTTGTGTACTTGGTGTTGAGAGTCCATAGCCATTGTGTTCAATACAAAAAAGGACAGGTAAACTCCATACCGAGGCTATATTTAAAGCTTCATGAAAATCACCTTCGCTCGTACCTCCTTCTCCTGAAAAAACGGCTGTAACCTTATTATTTTTCTTTAATAAGTTTCCGAGTGCAATACCATTAGCAACTCCCATTTGAGGTCCTAAATGGGATATCATCCCTATAATATGATGTTCTTGCGATCCAAAATGAAAAGAGCGATCTCTACCTTTGGTAAACCCATTCACTTTACCTTGCCATTGAGAAAATAATTTATTTAAAGGGATTTCACGAGTTGTGAAAACACCTAAATTTCGATGCATTGGTAGTATATATTCATCTAATTTTAATGCTGCTGTAACCCCTACTGAAATAGCCTCTTGCCCTATACTTGAAAACCATTTTGATATTTTTCCTTGACGCAGTAAAACAAGCATCTTTTCTTCTATTAAACGAGTCTTTAACAGGCTTTTATATAGGTCTACCTCTACTTTGATTGACAGGCTGTATGAATTGTAATTTATCAAAAACTAAACAGATTTATAGGTAAATATAAGGCGATTTTAAATTATAAAAAGTAAAAAACCTTATCGAAATTGATAAGGTTTTTACAATATTATATAGTTTCAAAATTAAAACTCTTTAAAAACAGAGTGCATCAATCTTTTTTTATCGTTTATGCTTTCTTCCAAAGAAATCATCGTTTCTGTCCTTGCAACTCCAAGAATATCATCTATTTTAAAAATAATCTCTTTAGCATGGTTAGTATCCTTCGCTCTAATTTTACAGAAAATATTATATTTTCCTGCCGTTATATAGGCTACAGTAACATTTGGTATGGCTCTCAAATCTTCAATAACTTCTTTAGACCTTGAAGTTTTTTCTAAAAATATTCCTGTATGAGCTATAAATGAATAATTCATTTTATCATAATCAATGGTTAAGGTAGATCCTTTAATAATCCCTTCTTCTTCCATTTTTTTAACACGAACATGTATTGTTCCTGCAGACACCACTAATTGCTTCGCTATATCTGTAAATGGAGTACGTGCATTTTCAATTAATACATCTAATATTTGATGATCAACCTCATCTAAAACAAATTTTTTCATATTTCTAAATATTAATACAGCGCAAAAGTAGTAAATTTTTTAAAATAAATACTTTTTTTTTAATAGAAATATGATTTATTCGTAATTAAACAAAGTATTATCTAAATCAATTTCTAAATGACCTAAACACTCGCTCAAATCACCTACAGATTCGATATAATTGTATTTAACCAACTTAGAATCAACCACTTTGTATTTAAACAAAACACCTATATCCGCCACCTTCTCTTTTGATTCTTCAACAATCACCCCATTTTTGTATAAAATATCATAGAATTTTTTGTCATTATTAGGAATGTCAAAATAAGATTGGTAATCTGAATAATCATTTGTTGATGCCAAAAAGTACAAGCCTTGTAACAATCCGAAGAAATTAAATTTACGAACTAATTCTCTATCATAATCATCCTTATAATGCCCCGCTTCTATCAAAATTGTATTGAATCCCATTCGTTGGAAATTATCACCTGTAGCTGTTGGATAATATTCATCTGTATATCTACCAACATGACCTGGAATACACTGTTGAAGCAGCGAATTCATAGAAACAATAACACTCATGGTTTCAGTCCTCCCCTCTGTAACTTCTCTTGTAATTTCTTCTGATGGCGCTAAAAATGAAATTGTCGCAGGGTTTCTTGTGTCTTTCACATTAAATATAGTGCGCTGATCATGTAAATTAAAGCAAAATTGCGGATTGAATGACTCTAAAATTTCTCGCAAGTAATTACTTTCTTTCGCCTTTAGACCAACAGCATCACGGTTTAGATCAATCCCCTCATTGTTTTCGCGAGTATAAGCAATAGCCCCATCTGGATTTAGCATCGGAATAATCATTATAGAGGTGTTCTCCATCATTTTCTGATGAATACCTTTAAGTTCTTCTGGGTTTTCCAGAAAATTAATCAAATCAAATACTGCTTTGGTCCCTGTACTTTCGTTTCCGTGCATTTGTGACCAAATCAAAATTCTCTTTTCACCAGTGCCAATTGAAATTTTATAAATCGGGATTTCCAAATTAGAATTCCCTAAAAGTTCAACTTTAAACTCAGATGAAATATTTTTAATTAAAGGTTCAATATCATCAAATAGTATTCTTAATCCACTCAAGCTTGTCTCTTGATTTTTCGAATACCACTGCTCTATACTTTTTAATTCTAGTGTTTGCATTTGCCAAAATTAACTATTCAATCGTTCACATTTATAACTTCTCTGAAAAAGATTTTATTTCGGTATATACTCTATTCGTTACACACTCAAAACCTGTAAAAACACAAAATAACCAATATAGATTTTGCCTATGTAGATATGCTAATATACTTATATCTAGATTATTGAATCTACTAATATAAACTATAACTTTAATTTAAAATTTATTATTATTATTGCTTTGCTCAATAACAATTCTAGTGCTACATTTGTAATTAGGATTGAGATTATACAATGGAAACCAATTTACACTTTACAGAACGCTTAAAAACCGTCATGGAATTTCACAATTTAACGGCTACTGCTTTGGCAGATTCAATCGGAATTCAGCGATCTAGTATAAGTCATTTATTGTCTGGTAGAAATAAACCCAGTTTAGATTTTGTATTGAAAATTTTACAAAAATACCCCGAAGTGGAATTGTATTGGCTAATGAATGGCAAGGGAGTATTTCCAAAAAAAGAAACGATCAATCAAATACCCCCCCCTCCTATTTCTCACAACAAGAGTATTGAGAATAATATCCCTGATGAAATTTACAAAATGGGAAAACTGAGTGATATTGAAAAGATTGTTGTTTTTTACAAAAACGGCACGTTTAAAAGTTATTTGCCTTAATCTACCAATTTAGACATTCCTACCCTTACCAATTTCTCTATTTCCTTTCTATTAGAATTTGTTGAGTTTTTTTGTAAATATTGAATTTGTCGTAAAAAATTAATAGAAGCGTCTTTCCCTCCATAATCACTGTACTTTATTCCCAGACTCACAAGACTATCTATTAAGTTATCTACAGCCTCTACATTATCACTACCTGACACCCATTGAAAAGCACTCATATAAGCATCTGCAACCTTTTTCTCCTGAACAAAAAACAACCCACTTGTTAAATGCTCACCTACAAAGATTAAATTCTTTTCTTCTCTAGTTTCTATATAATAACCTGTAATTATTAAGGATAAATAATCTCTTTTCGCCTCAGATAACCCATCTATTATAGCCAATGTTTCTTGCTTGTTCAATTGATACAACCCTATAACACCACTTTCAGTAACCTTAAATGACTCAGATTGGATAGCCTTTTTAAAGTGCGTAGTGAACTGAGGGTCAATTAATTTAGCCAAAGTTCGATTAGCAGCAGCCTGTACTAAAGTGTGACTGTCTGAATTTGAAATTTTGTAAACCTTTTTTATCACATCTTCTTTCCTATATTTATCTCGAAGACTCAATTTATCAAGAGCTAAAATTCTTAAATGAAAAGATGGGTCATCCAAAGCTTTTACTATTGTTTTAAAAGCATCTTTATTGTCTTGAGAGTCAGAAACCTTCTCTAAAGCCTCTTTTCTTGCTATATAACTCTTACTATGATTGTATTGATAAATAGACTCTTCCAATGTTTTCTCATACGCAATCTCTACCAACAACACTCCTTCCGGATCAATATTTACCAACTTAGGGTATGAACTAACCGAAAAAGTAAATGTGTTATACACTGAATTCACCCAAACTTCATGAGATGATTTTCGACCATCTTTTTCATAAATATCAATTGTTAACGGGAATTCAAATAATTTACCTGTCTGCTGAATATTAATTATTACCTGATTATTAAATCCACCAACATCATGAGAAACCTTAATACTTGGATGCCCATTATCATAAAACCACTGATTAAAAAACCAATTTAAATCTAAACCACTCACAGACTCTAGCGCCAATCGTAACTGATGCGCCTCTCCCGTTCCAAAACTATTATCGGTTAAATACTTACCTAACCCTTCAAAAAAGACATCGTCTCCTAAATAATCACGCAACATATGTAAAATAGAACCTCCTTTTTGATAACTCACACGATCAAACATGTCATCTATTTCTCCATATTCAAAACGAATCAAATCTTTATCTTCATTATCATCGCCCTTAAAGTATGATGCTCGCTCCTGTAAAAGCATTTCATCTGCATAATCTATTCCGTATGCATGCTCAAACCAAAGATATTCACTGTAATTAGCAAAAGATTCATTCATAGCCAAATTACTCCAGCTTTCTGCGGTAACAATATTCCCAAACCAATGATGAAAAATTTCATGAGCAACAGTTGCCTCCCAAGGATTCTCATCAACCAATTCTCCTTTTTCTTGATAAGCACTATCCGAATGGGAAACAGCCGTGGTATTCTCCATTGCCCCACCTGCATAATCTCTAAGAATAATTTGACTGTATTTATCCCAAGGATATGCAACACCTAACAATTCTTCATAAAAAGAAAGCATTTCTGGAGTTTTTCCGAAAATACCTTGAGCAACATCTTCAAATTCTGGCTCTACATAATATTCAATTGGTTTTCCTTTCCAGGAATCTTTTATTATTGAAAATTCACCAACAGCCATAAAAAACAAATATGGCGCATGTTTCTGATCCTGTTTCCAATAATCAGTTCTTGTTCCGTCTGTATTTTCTGTTTGATTTATTAAAGTACCGTTAGATAATGTTACAAATTTCTGTGGAACTGTAATTGCTATTTCTTCTGTAGATTTTTGATTTGGCGCATCGATCGTAGGGAACCAAACACTACTACTCTCCGCTTCTCCTTGCGTCCAAATCTGTGTAGGCTTCTTAGGATCTTCCTCTCTAGGATCAACAAAATACAAACCTTTTTTGTCTGCATTCTCCCCTCTGTTTTCTGCTAAATATTTTTCTGGCCTAGCCGTATATTTAATATAGATTGTAAACGGCTCTTCTCTGTTGTATTCTTTATCCAACTCAATAATTAACTCTCTGTTTTCAAAATAATTATAGGCCAATTTTTTCTTATTCATTGTACCACTATGAATAAGCATCGCTTTAGCATCTAATGTAATTTTTGAAGTTGGGCTAAAATGTGATTTGGCAGTGATCCACGCCTCTCCATTCATTTCGCTATTAAAAAAATCAAAACTTACATTTAATTTTGTATGAATTAAATCATGTGTTTTCTCTCGTTCTGCTCTATATTTTGAAGAATTACTTTGCGAAAACGATGGAAAAGATAAAAATAAAATTAATACTATAATGATGTTTTTGAATTGCATAAACTTGTGTTTTAAAACAACAAAAATAAGCCAATCCTCTATAATACAAGTTAATTTACCGTTAAAAGGCTGCTTAGAGTTACCTGAAAAGTATTTTGTTTTATAAAAATATTTTAAATTATTATTTCGTTACATTTTTTAAATGTTCAGACCCAGATATATTCATACCCTCTGTTAATTTTGAGATTTTGTTTAAATCGATATCTCCTACCAATGAAAAAATTAAAGCCTCTGCATCAGTATTTCCTCCTTCAAAAGACTTTCCAATCCCATTTACAAACATCAAGAGTTCTTCTACATGATCATCATCCTTCCCTTCTTTAACATAAATACGGATATCTGATTCCTTATCATCAACACGCATCAACTCTGTCATTCCAGAAGGTTTTAAGTAAGTGTCAATAGTTTTTTGCATGTCCAATGCAATATCTTTATTATTGGTAATAAACACTTTTAAACCACTTAAACTACCTACCATATCGCCATATTCTTTAGCCTCAGTACTCCCCCCACCTAATTGCGCCATCAACTCAAACATTTTCTTACTGACCACGATAGTTGTCACCTCTTCGTTCCCTTCAAACTTATCAAAAACAGAGGCTTGTGCATTTGCGAAAAAAGGAACAAATGCAACTACTATTAATACTATTATTTTTTTCATAATTCTCTTTTTTAATTTGGATTATTGAAAATTTTATTTGTTGTTGTTTTATATTCCTCAAGGCACGTTACTGCTCCACTCCCTTATTTAAGTTTCTTCATTAGACACAAGCAATCGTTTTGCCAATCTAAACACTTTATCCTTAAAAGGGATCACTGTTTTTAAAAACTCCGATTGATTCACTTATACTTCGGTTAATTGGTTTAATTTACGCCCTGTTAATTATGACGAATCTTTTACGTTTTTGTTACAAGACTAATCAATTTTGCATACATTTTAAGTATCTTATCCCATATTATTTTAGATTATTCCTGTTTTTATGAAAAAAATCATTCGTTTCTTTGTCGTCATAAATCTTTTGTTCCTTGTTATTAACTGTAATAACGATGATGATATTGAACAACAGGATAATAATACAATCAATTTAGACATAAATGAATTTATTTGGAAAGGGTTGAATTCTTATTATTTCTGGCAACAAAACATACCTGATTTATCTGATCAACGGTTTTCATCACAAGAACAACTCGAAGGTTTTTTAAAACCATATGCAGAAGATCATAAAGGTTTTTTTAAAAAACTATTACATACTGAAGATTTGTTTTCTTGGATTGTTGACGACTATCGAATTCTTGACCAGCAATTACAAGGCGGTGTAAGTTCTACAACAGGAATGGATTGGCGTTTATCTTATAAAGACTCCGATAATAATGACTTAATAGGCTATGTGCGCTATGTAATCCCTAATTCAGATGCAGATAGTAAAGGGATAAAAAGGGGAGATTTATTTCAAAAAATAAACGGACAGCAATTAACAATTGACAATTACAGAGAACTACTTCTGCTATCTGACTCTTACACTATTGAACTCGCCAACTACAGTGATGGGATATTCTCCAATCAAGGAATAAGTGTTTTATTGATAAAAGAACAACTTGCTGAAAACCCTATACATATTGTAAAAACAATTAACAATGGTGGAGAAAAAGTAGGTTACCTTATGTACAACCAATTCTTAAGTTCATTTGATCAGGAACTTAATACCGCAGTTGCCTCTTTAAAAGCTGATGGAATTGTAGATTTAGTTTTAGACTTGAGATATAACTCCGGAGGTCATACATCTTCTGCTGCTTTTTTATCTAGTATGATTACAGGACAATTTGAAGGAAGTGTTTTTACTACAGAGAAATGGAATAATAAAGTCAACGACTATTTTACTGGACAATTTGGGGACGATTATTTTACAAGCAGATTTAGCAACATTATGAATTCGGGTGAGACAATAAATAATTTAAATCTAAATAGAGTTATTATTATCACATCACACAGCACAGCCTCTTCAAGCGAATTAGTAATAAATGGTTTAAATCCATATATAGAGGTTATTCTTATTGGAGAAAAAACAGTAGGAAAAACATGGGGCTCGCTGACTTTATACGACTCTCCTGATTACACCAATAAAAAAAATATCAATCCAAATCATACTTGGGCTATGCAACCTTTAGTTGTTGAAACTCAAAATAGCGAGGGATATAACAATAAGACTGGGTTTGTTCCAGACTACGAACAACAGGAGCATATTATTTCTCTTGGAATTTTGGGAGACCCAAACGAACCCTTGTTAGCAAAAGCGTTAGAAGTATTGAGTCCAACCACCAAAACAACACTTAGTAAACACCCCGAAGATATCGTAGCCCTAAAATACTTTACAGACTCAAAGAAAGAGTCCCCTATAGGAACGAACATGTATATAGAAAGGGAAATGCCTAAAATGAATTAATTTACTCTAAATCAAACTTCACTTCATTCATTAATCCTGTATGCTGTTTTTTCGCATACTCATAACCATCTTTCCACCATTTGGTCATTAAAACCTTATCAAACACTAAAGAATTGGTTGTTAACACTGTTGGCGTATAAAAGAAGTTTAATTTCACATCGTATTGCTTCGCGTATAATTTTCCGATTGTAATGTTATGTTTTTCAAC
>JAGLDM010000039.1 GCA_023145595.1 Flavobacteriaceae bacterium
TTTTCCTTCCAAATCTTTTGGGTTCTCGAAATCAACCAATGATGCATTGCAGAAATATTTAAGTTCGGTTTTGTAATCATCTAAAGGGTGACCAGAAATATAAATTCCAACGACTTCTTTTTCTTTGGATAGTTTTTCCATCATAGCCCATTCTTCACAATCTGGTATAATAGGTTCTGGAAATTGAAATTCAGAAGATTCGCCGAAAAGAGATATTTGGGAGGAATTTAAATTCTCTTGAAATTTAGATCCGTATCGAATTGATTTTTCTAAAAAAGATACTCCTTTTTCATCCAAAGAAAAATATTGAGCACGATGAGAATTAAAACTATCAAAACCACCAGCAAACACCATTCCTTCAAAAGTTCGTTTGTTTGCTGCTCGTAAATCTATTCTTTTGGCTAAATCAAAAATAGATTTAAAGTTGCCATTTTTTTTTCGTTCATTTACAATAGAAGCGACTGCATTTTCTCCAACTCCTTTAATAGCACCCATTCCAAACCGAATAGCACCATCATTATTTACAGCAAATTTATAGTAAGATTCATTTACATCAGGACCTAATACAGGGATATTTGCCCGCTTACATTCTTCCATAAAAAAGGAAACCTGTTTAATATCTCTCATATTGTTAGAAAGAACTGCCGCCATATATTCTGCTGGGTAATGTGCTTTTAAATAGGCGGTTTGATAGGCAATATAAGCATAGCATGTAGAGTGAGATTTATTAAAAGCGTATGCGGCAAAGGCTTCCCAATCTTTCCATACTTTCTCTAAAACATCTTCTGGATGTCCATTCTTTTTACCGCCATTCATGAATTTAGGCTTCAATTCTTCAAGTAAGGAAAATATTTTTTTCCCCATTGCTTTACGAAGCATATCTGCCTCACCCTTTGTAAAATTGGCTAATTTTTGAGAGAGTCGCATTACCTGTTCTTGATAGACTGTAATCCCGTAGGTTTCTTTCAAATACTCTTCCATTTCTGGGAGGTCATATTCAATTTCCTGCCGACCATGTTTTCTGCCGATAAAAACTGGGATATACTCCATCGGTCCCGGTCTATACAATGCGTTCATCGCAATTAAATCCGCAAAAACCGTAGGTTGTAAATCCTTCATGTGTTTTTGCATCCCGGGTGACTCATATTGAAAGATTCCAATAGTTTCTCCCTTTTGGAACAGTTCGTAGGTCTTTTCGTCATCCAAAGGAAAATCATCTGGAATCAACTCTATATTATGCTTTCCTTTTACAATTTTAACGGTGTCTTTAATTAAAGTCAAGGTTTTTAATCCCAAGAAATCCATTTTCAATAAACCAGCACTTTCCACCACATTATTGTCAAACTGGGTGACGTACATGTCGGAATCCTTGGCTGTTGAAACCGGGACTAAATTGGTAATGTCTTCGGGAGTAATAATTACCCCACAGGCATGTGTTCCTGTATTTCGTACCGACCCTTCTAAGGCTACAGCTTGCGATATTGTTTTTGCAGCGAGGTCTGTACCTTCCGATATTGTTACTAATTCAACAACTTTTTCTTTATCTTCAGAACGTAATTCAGCAATTTTAGATTTACTTTTTTTATCGTCTCCAAAAATGTAATTTAATTTTGTATTCGGAATTAATTTCGCAATTTTATCGGCATCTTGTAGAGGTAAGTCCAATACTCTGGCGGTATCTCTAATAGAAGATTTAGCAGCCATTGTACCATAAGTAATAATTTGCGCTACGTTGCTTGAGCCGTATTTTTGAATCACAAAATCAATAACACGTTGGCGTCCTTCATCATCAAAATCAATATCAATATCGGGTAATGATACACGATCGGGATTTAAGAAACGCTCAAAAAGCAAGTCGTATTTAATAGGGTCAATATTGGTAATCCACAAGCAATAGGCAACCACCGACCCGGCGGCCGATCCACGGCCAGGACCTACGGATACATCCATTTTACGAGCCTCTAAAATTAAATCCCATACAATTAAGAAATAACCAGGATAGCCAGTCATTTTAATAATTGAGAGTTCAAAATCTAGACGTTCAATAGTATCTTTATCCAATTCGCCATAACGCTTTTTGGCTCCTTCAAAGGTGAGGTGTTTTAAGTAAGCATTTTCTCCTCGAACCCCTCCATCAATTGCATCTTCAGAGTCTATAAACTCTACTGGAATGTCAAATTTGGGAAGTAAAACATCTCTTGCCAATGCATACGATTCCACTTTATCTACAACTTCTTGGATATTAGTAATTGCTTCAGGAAAATCTTGAAACAATTCCACCATTTCTTCGGTGCTCTTAAAATAATACTCGTCGTTTGGTAGCCCGTATCTGAATCCGCGACCTCTGCCTTTTGGAGTGTCAAATTTTTCACCATCCTTAACGCATAATAAAATATCATGCGGAGTCGAATCATCTTGGTTTATATAAAAAGTATCATTGGTGGCAACTAATTTCACTTTATGTTCTCTTGAGAATTTAACTAGAATCTCATTAACGTGTTTTTCGTTTTCTTGTCCGTGGTCGGTAATTTCTAAGTAAAAATCCTCTCCAAATTTTTCTTTCCACCAAAGCAATGCATCTTCCGCTTGTTTCTCACCAATATTTAGAATCTTACTTGCAATTTCGCCATAAACAGAACCGCTTAGGACAATTAAATCGCTTTTATATTCTTCAATTAATTTTTTATCAATCCGAGGGATGTAATAAAACCCTTTGGTATGAGAGATAGAAGATAGTTTTGCCAAGTTGTGATAGCCTTTTTTGTTTTTGGCTAATAACACAATTTGATAACCATTGTCTTTATGGCTTTTATCTAAATGATCTTCACAAACATTGAATTGACTACCTACAATCGGAGTTACCTCTTGTTTTGGTTCTTGTCCGTCTTCAAGGTTTTCGTTGTGTTTCTGAACCGACTTATTATGTGCTAAAAGTTGTTTTACAAAATAGAAAGCACCCATCATATTTCCAGAGTCGGTAAGAGCAACGGCAGGCATTTTATTGTTGATAGCAGCATTTATAAGGTCAGAAATACTTGCTGTTGATTGTAAGATAGAAAATTGTGAGTGGTTGTGTAAATGTGCAAAAGCAACATTTTTTAAATCCGTTTTTTCTTTTGTTGTAGTGGATTCAGAAGAGCCGACCCAATCAATTTCTTTAGCCGCTTTCTCTTTTAATTTTTTACTTTCTCTTTTTAGATTGATGTGTTTTAACCCAATCAGTTGAATTTCTTTCGGATTTTTGGCGTCAAATTTTTCAAAAAAATCTGGGGCTACATCTAATTGTTCTAAAGTGTAGTTCCGCTTACGAATTAATTCTAAAAAACAACGTGTAGTTGCTTCTACATCGGCAGTAGCATTGTGTGCTTCTCCAAATCCTATTCTAAATAAGTGTTGATGTAGTTCCGTTAAGGTTGGTAGTTTAAATTTACCACCTCGTCCTCCAGGAATTTGACAGAGTGTGGCCGTTTTTTCGGTACATGTATCTAAAAGAGGAAGTGAATTCAATTGAGTTTCTATCCCCAATCTATGAAATTCACAGCCCATAATATTTAAATCGAAACCAACATTTTGCCCAACTACAAATTTCGTTTTTGAAAGTGCGCTATTGAATTTCTCTAGAACTTCTGCTAAAGTAATTCCGTCTTTCTCCGCTAAAAGTGTTGAGATTCCGTGAATTTGCTCTGCATCATACGGAATGTTGAATCCGTCTGGTTGTACCAAATAATCCTGACTTTCAATTAATTCACCCAATTCATCATGCAATTGCCATGCAATTTGGATACAGCGAGGCCAGTTATCTGTGTCGGTGTATGGAGCCTTCCATTTTTTAGGTAAGCCAGTGGTTTCTGTATCGAAAATTAAGTACATTCAGTAATAAAATTTAGTAAGAAATTGAGATTTTAAAAGTACGAGTTTCCATTGCCTCTCAATTATTAAACTTCCGTAATTTATTAACATTATTTCAAGAATGTAGGATTGCTGATAATGTGTACTGTTTCTGTTGTTTGATTATTTTAGATGGTTGATTTAAGGTTAGGTAGGTGTAAATAAATTACTTTGGTATTCTTGCATTATTATAGCAAATAATTAGTATTTTTGCGCCTCATTAATAACGAAGGTCGCGTACCTTAAAATTTTAAATTTATGTCAGTAAAAATTAGATTACA
>JAGLDM010000390.1 GCA_023145595.1 Flavobacteriaceae bacterium
ACAGAACCAAAGTTACCTTGACCATCAACCATCATATATCGCACACTCCAATGTTGAGCCATACGCACCATAGAATCATAAACAGAAGTATCTCCATGTGGGTGATACTTTCCTAAAACTTCCCCAACAATTCTTGCGGATTTCTTATAAGATCCAGTCGCTTTAATACCCAATTCATGCATCCCGAACAAAACCCTTCTATGAACCGGCTTTAATCCGTCTCTCACATCTGGAAGTGCCCTTGAAACGATAACAGACATTGAATAATCAATGTATGCCGCTTTCATTTCTTCTTCAATATTTATTGGTATCACTTTTTCTCCGTCTGCCATATATAAATGTTTTGTTTTTTAATTCAAATTAATCAAACAGCAAGGTAGGTTTTTACCTTTTTTTTTAAATACTCTTAACTTGCTTTTTTAGAATAGTTATTAACAATCCTGTGTTGGTAATCAACCCATATAACACACTGTAAATCAAGATTTTTAACATTAACGCTAGATGTAACAAACCCTGTAATTAGAAAGAGGTACAGTATTTGTTTTATTTTTATCCAAAAATCTTTTAAATTTACAATAAAAACGAGGTAATATGGACGATAATTTCTCACAAAAGGTAAAAGATGTCATTGGATATAGTAAAGAAGAAGCTTTACGATTGGGGCATGATTTTATAGGTACCGAACATCTTATTCTTGGACTTTTAAGAAAAAGGGACGGTAAAGCAATTGACATATTAAATTCATTAGATGTTAATTTAGAACATTTGCGTAAAAAAATTGAACTTTTAACTCCGGTAAATCCAATTCTTTCAGTTGGACTAGAAAAGAAAAATCTACATTTAACAAAACAAGCAGAAAAAGCTTTAAAAACCACCTTTTTAGAAGCCAAACTTTATAAAAGTAACGCTATTAATACCTCTCATTTATTATTGTGTATTTTGAGAAATGAAAATGACCCAACGACTAAATTATTAGGGAAATTTGATGTTGATTATGAAGATGTGAAATCAATTTTTCACCAATTATTTTTAGAAGATGAAATTGTAGAACCACCAAAGGCTGAATTTTCATCTGATGACGATTTTGAGGAAAATAAATCAAAACAGTTTGAACATCCTTCAAAAAAAAAGGGTGTAACGAGGTCTAAAACACCTGTTTTGGATAATTTCGGGCGTGATTTAACGAAGATGGCCGAAGAAAATAGGTTAGACCCTGTTGTAGGCAGAAAGAAGGAAATAGAACGCATTTCTCAAATTTTAAGTCGACGAAAAAAAAACAACCCAATGCTTATTGGCGAACCTGGAGTTGGAAAATCTGCCATTGCAGAAGGATTAGCATTACGCATTGTTCAGCGTAAAGTTTCAAGAATTTTATTCAACAAGCGCGTTGTTTCTTTGGATCTTGCAAGCCTTGTGGCCGGAACAAAATATAGAGGTCAGTTTGAAGAACGAATGAAAGCTTTAATGAATGAATTAGAGAAAAACTCTGACATTATTTTATTTATTGATGAAATTCACACGATTGTGGGTGCCGGTGGAGCAACAGGCTCTTTAGATGCTTCTAACATGTTAAAACCAGCATTAGCAAGAGGCGAAATTCAATGTATTGGTGCAACTACCTTAGATGAATTCCGACAAAATATTGAAAAAGATGGTGCTTTAGAGCGTCGTTTTCAAAAAGTAATTGTGGAACCAACTAGTGTTGATGATACTATTGAAATATTACATAATATAAAAGACAAATACGAGGAGCATCATAATGTTAATTATACAGATGCTGCTATTGAGGCTTGTGTAAAATTGACAAATAGATACATGACAGATCGCTTTTTACCAGACAAAGCAATTGATGCTTTAGACGAAGCAGGTTCTCGTATTCATATCACCAACGTTGTGGTTCCAGAAATTGTACTTCAATTAGAAAAACAATTAGAAAAAGTCAAACTTCATAAAAGTAATGCTGTAAGCGAACAAAAATATGAAGAAGCGGCAAGACTTAGAGATGACGAAAAAAAAATTGAATTAACCCTTCAAACAGCACAGCAAGAGTGGGAAGAAGCCTCGAAGTTAAATCGAGAAATTGTTTCAGAAGATAATGTTGCTGAAGTTGTTTCTATGATGACTGGAAT
>JAGLDM010000391.1 GCA_023145595.1 Flavobacteriaceae bacterium
CCACTTTATATTATTCGTATAAAGTTACGCTTTTACGGACTCCTTTTGATAATACTTGCTAAACACCAAAAACAATATACCGCACAGTAACCACGCTGGTAATGTTACAAATGACAAGAAAACATCGAATTTAATTGATATAAAATAGAACAGTCCGAAACTTAATTTTGTTAGACAATACTGATCTAGATCTTGGAGAAAGGGCGATAGAAATTTATCAAGATTTTGAAAATGATTTATATCAGGCGCTTATGAAAGGTGTTGAAAAAATATCCAGATATAAGAAGCTAATATTGGTGTATCCCGCCAAAGAGGTATATCCTTATCCCATAAAAATTAAAATAGGTTTTCAAAAGTTTTGTCTTGCTAAGAATATTGATTTTGAAATAATTGATGAGGTTTTTGAAGAAATGATTCTGAAAAAAGGCGATTTATTTATTACTATTAAAGAAGGAGACCTCGTAAATTTAATGCGACGTATTAAAGCAGAACTATTTATATTAGGAACAGATGTGGGAATTTTATCCTATAACGAAACCCCTTTGAAAGAGTTGTTAGGGGTATCTGTAGTTTCAACTAATTTTGACTTAATGGGGAAAACCACAGCAGAAATGATTACAAAAAACAAAAAAGGAAGGATAAAGAACCCTTTTAATTTTATTGATAGAGATTCTATGTAGAGATAGAATTTCCGAAACTCAATTCTCCCCTAAATTTTATTAAAACAATATAATAGTAGTTGCTAGTTCTATTTCAATAGTTAAATTTGCAGTTAATTCGCATAATTTAAAGAAACCTATTGATGAAAAAACTCAACGAATTTATTTGGGAAACGCATGGCATTCATGCGGGTACAGAACAAGACCATGTAAAGCATGGTATTGATAAATTAGAAGATATTGTTGATAAAGCAATAGAAGCAAATCACCCAAGTATTACGTTTGTGATTCATTCCCCTAGATTAACGAATTTTCGTTATACCGCTGAAAGAGATACGAATGTGAAATTTATTAGAGGAAACCAATCCTATTTGAATTACCCGAAAAGAATTGCCAATCTTCGTAAAAAATATGAAGGGAAAATCAACATTAAATATGGAGTTGAATTAGAATGGATGGGGGATGATTTGGGCTTGCAATGGAGTCGTTCTAAAATATTTCAGGCAGAAGATGCAGATTATGTGATTGGTTCTGTACATTTTGCGCCAGAAGGATTGCCATATGATGGGTCTAAAGAAGAAGCGTTGGAATTATTAAAGTTGCGCGGAAGTTTAGAAGCGTATTGGGATGGATATTTTAATGAAACCATCCAGATGATTGAAGGTTTTGGAGATCTAATTCAAATAATTGGACATATAGATTTGCCTAAATTAAATGTGGATATGCCAGAAGCCTTGGTGAATTTTGAAACAAGTTCACATCCGTTGGCGAATAAATTCAGAACTCTTTTAGAGATGATTGCTGACAGGAATCTTTCATTAGATGTAAATATGGCTGGAAAATTTAAAGGAGTTGGAGTCTATCCTGTTCAGAATATTTTAAAGCGAGCCTATGAACTACAAATTCCGGTTTGTGTAGGAACAGATACGCACCATGTGCGCTATTATGGAGTCAATTTTAAAGAGAGTTTAGAATATATTCAGGAGGCAGGTTATGAAGATTATGTGAGTTATTCAAAATTAATTCCAGAGAAAAGAACCATTTTTGACGATCACGATCTGAAAGTGAAATATACGGTTTTAAATAAAGGAATCGAATTATTAAATCAACGATTAAATAGTGACCAAAGAAAAATTATTCCCGATTTTTCTTTCGGTGGCGATTTTTTAGAATTTGCAGATGTTTATAAAAACGCAACAGGAATGGGCGATTATAATGCCATTCGAATCCGGAAATCTGACAAGTCAATTACCGTTACCAATGAAACTCCAAAAGTTTCTAATCAGAAAGTAAACGGGCTTTTTTCTGAGCATTTGGATAGCCCTGGAGTGATTTCATCACTTTTCAACACCTTAGCATCCGAAGGAATTAACGTAGAAACCGCTCGATTAAAATCGAATCATGACGGAACCGCAGTGGCTTTTTTATCAATTGAAAAGGATAACGGAAATGTAAGAAATGCCATCGATTTTATTAATGGGACGGATACTGGTTTATTTAAAAACCTCACCTATAAAGAAAATGCTGTTTTGCCAAATTACTATAGCGAAGGGGTTTATTTAATGGAAATGGACGGCGTTGAGTTGAAATTGGCACTAAGCAAAAAAGTAATTATTACGAAACATAATAACGCTCCTGGGGTTTTATTGATTTTACTTTCTGCATTGGCTTCAAAACAAATAAATATTATAGATTTCAGATTAGGAAGCTTAAATAAAGTGGGGTATTCTGCACTTGCTGTTGAAGGAGATAATAATACCATCAATAATTTATTATCGAATTTGGGAGATCAATATTATGAAGCGAATTTAATTGAGTTTTATAGTATGTAATAAAAAAAATTATAATTTATCACTCCCATCCGAAAGTTTTTAAAAAATAGACAAATATCCATGTCAATCCCAATGATAGGGTTTCAATTTTAATATTGTTCCTTTAGCAAAAACCCCTTGCCACAAGTTGCTATCAATACT
>JAGLDM010000392.1 GCA_023145595.1 Flavobacteriaceae bacterium
TGTATGGAATCCCCATTTTTTTTAACCTTTTTTAAGGTGTAATCAATTTTCTTTTTAGATTGGATGTAATCTCCAAAAAACCAAGAAATGTCTTTTTGAGAATCTTTTAAAACCGATTCTTTAAAAAGATTACTATGACTTAGTTTTAAGACATTGTTTGCGTAATACTCTTTAATTTTATTGGAAATAATATCACCTTCTAAATATTCATCCAAATAACGAAGCCCTAGTCCGGCTTTGTATTTATTATTAATTTTTCTATTAAAATTGGATAGAGAGTCGGCTCGCATTGTTAATGGTTGATCCACGTTTTTCCGCATAGCGAACTGATTGACAAAAGAATATTTGTCATTAAAATTTAATTTGGCTAAATTAAAGGAACGCAAGCCCCAGATGTTAGACGCATTACCTATCGCTTTTACTTCGGGATAATATTCTGATACATACTGCATCATTAAAAAATTCTGAATTCCATCAAAAAGCCAATAATCTTCTCTTCTGTTGATTAATAACGAGTTTTCAATATACTTTTTTGAAAGTACTTTGAACATTTTTATATCCCATTCAAAAACATCAGTAAAGGGTTGCAGAAATTTTGGCAGTTGATTAAATCCATAGACTTGGTTTTTAGAATAATCAATTTTGTTGATGAACAGTTTTTTGTGCGGATAAGCCCCCAAATGTTCCTTCATAAAATCCAATTCACGATTCAATACCGAAGTTCGAATATTGTAATCAAGTTTCTCAGAACCTAAGTTGGATTCAATAATAATATTTTTAGTGTTGTATGTTGTAAAATCGCTTTGAAAGCTAATATTGACCTCAATTTCTGTTCTATTATTCCCCTTTAGTTGATACGTTTTAAGGCTGTCATTTTTAGAGACAGAAGCGATTAAGGATGATTTTAAATCATAATCTTTAGGAATGGAAAATTGAATATCATAGTCGGTTAAATCAACCAACAAATCATCCATATTTAAATGACTCATCAATTTCCATTCTTGATCGAATAAAGCGGGCGCTAAATACCAGTATCTTAGGTTATAATTTTCGTTTTTATATCTACCATAGCGTGTGTATTTGTCAAGCGGAATCTTTACTCTATAGTCTATTTTTAAAGTAATAGACTCGCTTGAAATTAGGCTCGTTTGAAGTGGAACCGCAATAATATCTTGAGCATTTTCAATTTCTATCCAATTTACAGAGTTGTATCCTATGAAAATGCTGTTTATGCTTGTATGACCCCGGTGCTTTTCATTAGAAAAGTAGAGGCTTTTGTCATAATCTTCTAAGAGTCGTTTTGAAAGTGGAGTCGAGTTATCTTTGAAACTATTCATCCAATTATGAAGGAAAATAGTATCTAGCGCTTTGTCAGAATTATTAAAGAAAACGATGGTTTGAGAAATTTCTAATTCATTAGAGTTCGTGTCTAATTTCGCTTTTATAGAAATTTTATTATTTTGCCCAAAAGTAATTGTAGCAATAAAAAGAAAAATATAAACAAAGAATTTTTTTTTCAATTTGGGCTGCATTTCGCATTCGTCATTAATCGGTTCGCAATATATGTTTTTCCTAGGCTAAAATATTTAGTCTAATAAACCTCTCAAGTTTTTGCTTTGTGGTTTAGAAGGGAGTTTGTTTAAGAATAAATTTCTTAAAAATTCGGACTTAAACTATATTTTTTATAGAAAGTGTTAATTACTTCTAAAACGTCATCTTCAGTGATCTACTAGAGAAATTAAATCAAGGTCTTTTTCGCTAATACTTTTTACTTTCGATAAAAGAATCTCCTTAATCCAGTCTATCAATCCACTCCAAAATTCAGTTCCTACTAATATAATAGGAAAGGCTCCAATTTTTTCTGTTTGAATTAATGTAAGTGCTTCAAATAGTTCGTCTAAGGTTCCAAATCCGCCAGGCATCACCACAAAGCCTTGTGAGTATTTCATAAACATTACTTTACGAACAAAAAAGTAGTCAAAACCTAAATTTTTGTCCCTGTCAATAAATGGATTGGCGCTTTGTTCAAAAGGGAGCTCTATATTTAGACCAACCGAAACTCCTTTTCCTCGTTGCGCCCCTTTGTTTCCTGCTTCCATAATACCTGGTCCTCCACCAGTTACCACACCATATCCATGCTCAGATAAATTAAAAGCAATTCGCTCTGCTAATTCATAATACTTGTGATCGGGTTTTAAACGTGCAGAACCGAAAATACTTACACAAGGTCCAATCTTGCTTAGTTTTTCATAACCATCAACAAATTCCGCCATTATTTTAAAAATAGCCCAAGAATCATTGGTTTTTATTTCATTCCAAGTTTTGTGGTTGAATGTTTCTTTAATTTTTCTGTCTTCGGTCATAGTAGTTTTTTTGTTGCCTTGTGTTTTTTTAGTTTATTCGAATCAAAGTTACTAATATAATTCTTTTTTAAGGAATTGAGCAGTATAGCTTTCGGTGTTTTTTGCTACTTGCTCAGGAGTTCCTGTGCAGAGTACGGTTCCTCCATTTTTTCCACCTTCCAAACCGATGTCAATAATATGATCTGCGAGCTTGATTACATCCATATTATGTTCAATCACCAATACGGTATTTCCTTTGTCGGTTAATTTATTAAGCACTTCCATTAATACTCTAATATCTTCAAAATGTAGCCCAGTTGTTGGCTCATCTAAAATATAAAAAGTGTTTCCTGTATCTCTTTTTGATAATTCTGATGCTAATTTAATTCGCTGCGCTTCTCCACCGGATAGGGTAGTAGATTGCTGCCCCAGTGTAATGTATCCGAGACCTACATCTTGAATAGTACTTAGTTTTTTGAATATCTTTGGATGCTTTTCAAAAAATGAAACCCCTTCATTGATCGTCATATTAAGCACGTCAGAAATTGATTTTCCTTTATATCGTATTTCTAAGGTTTCTCTGTTAAATCTTTTGCCTTGACAGGTTTCACACTCTACTTCAACATCTGGTAAAAAATTCATTTCTATAACTCGAACTCCACCACCTTGACAAGTTTCACAGCGACCTCCTTTTACATTAAAAGAGAACCTTCCGGGTTTGTAACCTCTAATTTGAGATTCTGGAATTTTCGTAAATATGCTCCGAATATCACTAAAAACACTGGTGTATGTTGCTGGGTTAGACCGAGGTGTTCTACCAATAGGCGATTGATCTATGGCAATAATTTTATCAATATGTTCTAGCCCTTTTATCGATTTGTAAGGCATCGGTATTTTTACACCTCTGTAGATATGATGATTCAATATAGGGTATAAAGTCCCGTTTATTAAAGTTGATTTCCCACTACCAGAAACTCCGGTTACACAAATCATTTTTCCTAAAGGGAATTCGGCTGTTACATTTTTCAGATTGTTTCCTGTGGCACCTTTCAATATAATTTTCTTCCCATTTCCTTTCCGTCTTTTCTTAGGAATGGAAATTTGCTTTTTTCCTGTTAAGTAATCTGAAGTTAAGGTACTGTGCGATTTTAATTCTTCAAAAGTTCCTTCGCTCACAATTTCTCCTCCATGTTTCCCTGCTCCAGGTCCGATATCTAAAACAAAGTCTGCTTTTTCAATCATATCCTTATCGTGTTCAACAACAATTACAGAATTACCAACATCTCTTAATTTGATGAGTGAATCTATTAATTTCTGATTGTCTCGTTGATGTAAACCAATACTTGGTTCATCTAAAATATAGAGAACACCCACTAGTTGAGAGCCAATTTGAGTTGCTAATCTAATGCGTTGTGCTTCACCACCAGATAAAGATTTTGACGTTCTGTCAATAGTTAAATACTCCAACCCAACATCTACCAAAAATTGAATCCGAGTACGAATTTCTTTTATGATTTCAGAGCCAATGGCTTTTTGACGTTCTGTGAGTTTTTTGTCAATATTTTGAAACCAATGTGCTAATTCGGTTACATCCATATGTGCCAAATCGGCAATGGTTTTGTTGTTTAATTTAAAATGAAGCGATTCTTTTTTTAAGCGCTTTCCGTTGCAGGTAGTGCAATCAACTTCATTCATAAAGCCTTTTGCCCAGCGCTTAATAGAGGTTGATTCTGATGCGTTATATTGGCTTTGAATAAAATTGATGATACCTTCAAAATCGATTTCATAAGAACGGGTAATTCCCATGTTTTTTGATTCGACTTTAAACCTTTCATTTCCGCCTTTTAAAATAATCTCTAATGCTTCCTGCGGAATAGATTTTATAGGGTCAATTAATTTGAAATCATACCGTTCCCCAATCAATTCGAGTTGTTTAAAAATCCAACTATTTTTTTGATCTCCAATAGGTGCAATTCCTCCATTTTTAATTGAAATAGAATCGTCTGGAATAATTTTGGTTTCATCAACAACATTTAGTTTCCCCAATCCATTGCAAGTTTGACAAGCCCCTTTAGGTGAATTAAAAGAAAAAGAATTTGGTTCTGGGTTTTGATAAGCAATTCCAGTTGTAGGACACATCAATTCCCGGCTAAAATATCTTGGTATAGCAGTTCCTTCTTCAATAACCATCATCACATTGTTTCCAGAATAGAGTGCAGTGGTTATACTTTCGGTTAATCTTTTTAGAATTGACTCAGATATTTTTAATCGATCAATCACAATTTCAATATCATGCGTTTTGTACCGATCCAATCGCATTCCTTTTTCAATTTCTACAATTTTTCCATCTACACGAACACGAACAAATCCTTGTTTTGCAATTTGTTCAAACAATTCACGATAATGTCCTTTTCTTGATTTTACAACAGGGGCAAGAATATTTATTTTCTTTTGATCAAAATCGGTTAAAATAAGATTCAGAATCTGATCATCACTATAACTCACCATTTTTTCTCCTGTTTCAAAAGAATGCGCCGTTGCTGTTCTGGCGAAAAGCAATCGCATAAAATCATAAATTTCGGTAATAGTCCCAACTGTAGATCGCGGACTTTTATTGGTGGTTTTTTGCTCAATAGCAATTACAGGAGAGAGTCCGTCTATTTTATCAACATCTGGGCGCTCCAATCCGCCTAAAAACTGACGCGCATAAGCAGAAAATGTTTCGATGTAACGGCGCTGACCTTCGGCATAAATTGTATCAAATGCTAAAGATGATTTCCCGCTTCCGCTTAAACCAGTGATGACTACTAATTTTTCACGTGGAATGCGAACATCAATGTTCTTAAGGTTATGAACACGAGCACCTAAAACTTCAATATATTCTTGTTGTTTTGCCATTTATTTTTGAGAAAACGCAAAGTTACAGAATTGGTTTGAGATTTTTAGGGTAGGCTTAGTTATTTATTGATGTTGTTCAATAATTTGAGCAATGCTGTTAGCAGGTACGACTCCAGATTGTCGCCATTTGATTTCTCCATTTTTAAATAGAATTAGAGTAGGCACTCCTTGTATTTGATATTTTTTAGCAACCGCAGGGTTTTTATCAATATCTATCTTCAATACTTTTGCTTTGGTGCCTATTTTAGATTTTAAATCTTTTAAAATGGGCTGCATTGTTTTACAAGGGCCGCACCATTCAGCAAAAAAATCGACCAAAGTAGGAGTGTTGCTTTTTATAATATCAGAAAATGAACTTGCCATAACTTTAATGTTAAATAGACGGTAGTTATTCTTTAGAAGTTGCTTTCTCGCTATCAATTTCGCAATTACCACGAGCGCAATTCCCAGAGGCACAGCCAAAAGAAAATAAGCCCATTGCTATAAGGTATCCGCCAAATGCAATTCCAAGCCATTGCTTATCCATAAATGAATTTACGATTAATGCGATTCCGGCTAGCACATAAAATCCTCTTACCAACGTCCAGTTTTTTAATATACGATCTCTCATTATTTTTTAATTTTATTATTTAGAACCATCCAGTCACCGCCATTATAAACTTCGGTAAATCCGTTTGTTTTTAATTGATTATTTGCAGACCAATTTCTAATTCTCGAAGCACAGCAGGTGATCACTGGTTTGTTTTTGTTTAATTTTTTTAGTTCACTTTGTATAGATTCCAAAGGAATGTTAACCGATTTTTTGATTTGTCCTTGATTAAATTCTTGTTTGGTGCGAACATCAACAATCACGGCTCCTTGTTTTAGAAGTTCTTTGAAATC
>JAGLDM010000393.1 GCA_023145595.1 Flavobacteriaceae bacterium
ATAACAACACTCCTAATTCTTCATCATTTACAACACCATGAAATGTAACATTATCTAACACTCCTAATTTATAAGCCAATTGTTGCAAATCTTCTTGAATTACGGGAGCACCTACCATATGATAATGAATTTTCTCAAACGATTTTTTTAAAATTGGCAAGGCTTTAATTACGTTATGCTGACCTTTTCGTTGACTCAACGAACCTACTGTAATTAGATTAAGCACAGTATCCTTTTTAACGGCTGTCTTTTCAATTTGCCCTATAATTGGACGAAATCCATTAAAAATAACGGTGGCCTTTTTTTGAAATCGCTCTTCAAGAAGTGATTTTGTAAAATTAGAAACCGCAATAATTTTATCACACTTCTGCAATCCTAAATTCAATAAACGGCTTCCTATTTTATTTTTTAAGTTTAGTTCCGACCCGTGAACTACGACGAATACCTTACATGTTTTTCTAAAAAAAACAGACATCCAAACAGAAAACTTACCAGAAAGTATTAAAACATCCGGTTTGCTACTTTTCAATAATTTCCGCACACTTAATAGCCTATTCAAATAAGTGAGAATAAGTGGTTTTTTTCTAGCCACTCTTTTTAATGTAAATGCTTGTGCTGCATCAAAAGTAATCTCTTCATCAAGTTTAGTTCCGCGACTATCGGTGAATACAGTCACATCCAACCCATAAATTGATAACTGATTGGCTAAATTCCATGCATGATTCCCAATCCCACCTGGCTGTGGTGGAAATTCGGAACTTACGATTAATATACGTTTAGAGTCTTTCAATTTTTGAACCTTCATTTAGTTTAATACTAGATAATTTCCATGATTTATAAACTTGAAATAATAAAAGTGGAATCATTAAAAACGAAAATAAAAAACCAAAAAACATTAAAACCTTATTTCGTTTATACCTATATGGAATTATAGAAGGAGGAATAGATTTTAATAATGCATATTTAGCTAACCTATCTCCAAAATAACTTCTATAAAAATATAATACACTCGGAACCGGTCTTGGTGCAAACCAATTGGTAGGTCTAAACGCATCCCAACTCCCTAATTCTCTTAGGCCACCCACAGGAGCTTTTACGTCTACACAAGACGCAAAGGGATTCCATATACTTTTGAACCCAGCTTTAAAACAGCGTAAGCCAAACTCTCCATCTCCCATCCTTTGTTTTTCGAACTGTCTATCAAACAACCCCGTTTTCAATAGGATTTTTTTATAAAACATAGCATTACCCGTAGCGAACTGTTGCGCTATTGTAAACTTCATTTTCTCTAAAGGAATAGATGAACCTTCTGGATAAAAGACTCCAGCAGAAATATCCGCATTAAAAAAATCTAAACATTTCAAATGCTCTGAGAGCCAATTATATTCAATTCGCACATCATCTTCTGAAAGTGCTATAATTTCCCCTTCAGCCTTTTTAATAGCTGTATTTCGAGCCAACCATAAAGCCTTCTCTTTTTGTCGAATTACATGAAGATTCAATTCAAATTGATCATAAAAGTCCTTATTAAACGCATCCGACTGATCAACAATAATTATTTCGAAATTTTTGTAATCTTGTTTTTCAAAATCATTCAGAATATCTTTTAAGTAACCATATCTATTTAAAGTCGGAATGACTACAGAAATTTTAGGAGATTTTTCTTTTAAACTTGAATCAAATGAAGCCCAATTTAAATATTGAAAATTAGTGCTATTTAATTTGACCCTTCTAGTATTTCTTGAACTTAAATATGCTTTAATTTCATGAATAGGATTATTAAAACTTAAAATTCTTATTACAAGACAATAAGTTGACCAAACCTTATGAAAATATTTTCGAACAAATCTATATTCATCAACTAAAGGAATGTTTTTTATTTTTTTAATCCGACAAACATCACCTATATAACCAGATTGAATTGCTTGCCATGACAAATCATAATCAATTGCTGTTTCAGAAAAAAACAATTCATCGCGATTTAATTGACACAATATTTCCACAGGTAATTCTTTCGAGTTCGGAAATATATAATTTCCATTGCTCTCTTTCAAATTAAAATAGCTTGTTGGCTGAATGTATTTTATAAATTTGAAAAGCATTTTAATTTGTGTAAAATTTTATAAATTCTTGTTGTTGCTTTTCTAAATTAAATTCATTTCGAATTCTATGTATAGCAAATTTCCGAATTTTATTTTTTTCTTCCAAAGGTAAGTTTAAAACCTTTTTAATTTTTTCTGCTAATTTTTCAGGACAATTCTTTTCAACCACCCATCCCGATTTATTATCTAGTACATTTTCAGGCAACCCTTCAGCATCAGATACAATACATAACAGCCCTGTTGCTTGAGCTTCTAACACAGCATTGCAAAAGCCTTCTTGAATACTGTACTGCAAATATATGGAAGACTCCATCAACTTACTACTTATCAAATCATGAGCTAACTCACCTGCAAATGTCACTTGACTCATAATTTCTAATTGATGTGCAGCAAATTTTAATCGTTCATATTCTTTTCCTGAACCAATAATGGTATAATGAAAAGGTATTCCTTCTTTTTGTAATAAGGAAAGAGCCTCAAGCGTATAAACCAATCCTTTTTTCCAATGCAAACGTGCAACAGAAACAAACTTATTGTTATTCGGAATTGACTGTTCGTATTCCTTATTAAAAACAGCCGTGTTTATTGCGGGTGTAATTTTCACTACTTCTGATTGCTCCTTAAAACCATGTTGATATAATAACTGTTTGATATCATCAGAAATTACGTGAATTTTATCTACTTTATTCCATAACTTAGCATAGCAATTTGGATTTTTAATAGGGTACATCCCTATATCGAAGCCTCTAAAACTAACCGCCATTTTTGCTCCAATTGCTTTGGCTATATTTTCTCTATTTAAGGCCAACGTTCCAAAACCGAAATGCAGCCAATCTACAGATTCAGAAATAATGTGATGATTTCTAACAATATTTTTAATTATTTGTAAAAAACTAGCCCCATCTTTTTTATCCAAGGAGTATAAATGAATACATCTTTTAAAATGAAATAAAAAGGCATGAAGTAGTTTGAAGGCACCTAAAAAACCTACAAAAACAAAGTTCCCAACAAGTGTTGGTGCCGCTTTTATTGTTGAAATTGTTGTATTGGTTTGATTGTTAGCCGTATCTACAAAAAGAATAACGGTATGGCCTTCTGATTCTAAACCTCTAATTTTACTTGAAAAAAAAGTTTCTGAATACGCAGGTACTGCTGATAAAACGATTCCTATTCTCATAATTTACGATTTAAAATTTGAGAATATAAATCATGCATTTCATCAATCATTTTCGGGTAATTATGTTGCTTTTCAACAGTATCTCTAGCATTCTTAATGATTTTTTGATAGGCTTTCAATGATAATTTTGAAGTTTTCACAAGTGCGGAAGCCATCGCGTTTGCGTCTCTAGGAGGAATTAAAAATCCATTTTCGCTATCTATTAATACCTCATCCATTCCTCCACAATCCGTAGAAACCACCAAAGTTCCTAATGCCATAGATTCTAACACCACATTAGCTATACCTTCTTCTACACTCGACAGTAATAAAACATCTGCAGATTGAATAGATTCTAAAACCTCATTGAATGGTAATTTTTCTATAAAGTTAATTTCATTTT
>JAGLDM010000394.1 GCA_023145595.1 Flavobacteriaceae bacterium
AAATAAGATGTATTCTTAATAAAACCCTTCTTACTGCCGACGAGAAAAGTTATCTTCGAAATTTAATATTTTCGTTGAAACAAACTGAGGCTGAGACTATGGCGGTTTATTGCCATCGCTTTAAAAAGACTGCTATGAAAGGATGGGATCTTGCCGCAGCGATATATGGTACGGATACCTTTGATATCCTGTTGTCAACATTCTTAGAGTCTCTAAGAAGCAACACAACTATGTGGTTTGTAGAAACCCAACGGCCAAAATGTTTAGATGATGCCTTCGATTTCGCTATGCGTAGCGAAAAATCCGTAGATCGGCAACGGAAGAAGGTCGTCGATACAAATGTACTACATTGCGATGTAGATGCTATTGATATTAAAACTAATAATAAAATTTCAACGGATGTAGCTTTAAATTCTATTAAGACACTCCAAGGTGAAGTCAAAGCCCTCAGAAAAATAATAAATAAAGCCAATTTATCAGATCCTCAAATAGCAGAAAATAATACTTTTGTGGTACCGCGGGTTACTAACCCCATATATTTTAACCGTGACCACGTTCCAGGTCGCCCGGGGGTAGGGAATGCTTCGTCGTTTCGGCGAAATTCCGTCCCACAGCACACGGGTCCTTACCAAATGCCACCACAACACACTGTCCCCTATGGATTTTCTGTGGATAAAACCAGAATGCCTACTACGCTACCCCGATCTCGTTACCAGAGCGGTCAAGCTAGATTTAATCAGCCGATTAGACCGTTAAATCGGACAGTGCAGTGTTATTTTTGTGAGGGTCCTCATTTTGTTAGGAATTGTCCGAATAAAATGTATATTGCGGAAAACTGACGGCCGCATTTGATAACCGTCCGGTAATACGGGTTGAATTTAGTGGTTTCAACTGCAGTTTACTAGTAGATTCAGGTGCGGCGAGAAGTTTAGTGACGGAATATACACTCAAAAGACTAGTTAGGCTAGGATATTCAAGTGGTAATTTATTACCTGGTAACCAACTACGTTCAATATCAGGTCACATTATTCAGACATTAGGAACAGTCCAAATTCATTTTTTTAATACTATTTGCGAATTTTTTGTTGTTAAAAAATTAAAGTTTAATTTTCTATTGGGGTCAGATATAATGTTATTAATTAAAGCCGACATTAATTATAAACATAAAATAGTTACAATACATGGTATTAATCATGCTTGGATACCTAACTCACACACATTAAATATTGTTTCTGGTATTATATTAGAAGTTGACTTCTGGCGAAAAATGTTTCCAAAAATATTTCCTAAACAAAATGAAAAATTAAAATCCATTGATTTGGTGAAAATGCACATCAACACCAATAATGCCCATCCAATTAATCAGCGAGCCTATAGAATTCCATTAAATAAAAGGATATTGGTGGAAAAGGAATTAAATCTAATGCTGGAAAATGATATTATAGAACCTAGTACCAGTCCTTGGGCTTCGCCCATCACTATTGTTCCAAAAAAGGATGGATCTTTCCGTCTTTGCGGGGACTATAGAAAACTAAATAATGTTACAATAAAAGATGCATACCCTTTACCATGTATTCAAGATATTTTTGACCAATTATCTGGTGCAAATATTTTCACTACTATTGATTTAAAATCTGGTTATTGGCAACTTGAAATTGATGAAATGAGTAGGGACAGGACAGCAATTGCTACACATTTAGGCCTATTTCAATTTAAAAGGATGCAGTTTGGTCTGACCAATGCTCCGGCTGTATTCCAACGTTTTATGAATTCTATATTTCATAAATTAATTGGAAAGTCTTGTCTCATTTATTTAGATGATATTATAATTTATTCTAAAAAT
>JAGLDM010000395.1 GCA_023145595.1 Flavobacteriaceae bacterium
TTTTTGTCTTTGGAACAAAATTCAAAGGATATAAATTTAACAGGAAATAATTTTAGCAGTCTGAAAAGACCTTTTATTATTGATGAAACAATCGAAATCAATGAGATAAAAACAACATCAAACCTTACAGGTTTATCAACCGCATTTGAACAATTACAACCAAATATTAAACGAGATAGTTTGGGAATGGTTTCGATGTATTATCCGAATAATGCAAATATTTTTTATACTACGGATGGTACTCATCCAAAAAAAACATCCCAGTTATACAGTCAGCCTTTTGAGCAAATTGGAGCAATTACAATTTCGGCAAAAGCCATTGAAAACAACAAAGAAAGTAGTACTGAAACTCTAAAACTTGAAAGCACAGAAGTGTTGGTGCCACAGATATTTCCAAAAGATCAGTTTTTTAATAAAGAAATTAAAGTTGCATTATCATCAAACACGAAAGATGCAACGATTTACTATTCTTTGGATGGCACAACTCCAACTAAAAATTCATTAAAATATAAAAATCCAATACACATTCAAAAAAGTGTTGAACTTAAAACGATTGCAGTAAAAGATGGATATGCTGATAGTAAAGTTGCTTATTCAAAATTTGAAACAATAGAACAATTATCAGGAGTTCAATATAAATATTACGAATTAAAATTAGAAAAACTACCTAATTTCGTAAACCATACACCTATAAGAACAGGGGTGATGAGCGCGTTTTCTTTTCATGATATAGAGCATGAAGAATTTCATTTTGCAATGATCATGCATGCCTTTATTGATATTAAAAGGTCAGGAGAGTATCAGTTTTTTGTATCCTCCAATGATGGATCTAAATTATTGATTGATCATCAGGAAATTGTAAACAATGACTATACGCATGGAACCAGAGAAAAAACGGGTAAGATGCAATTAGACAAAGGGATGCATTTAATTGAACTAAGGTATTTTCAAGCCGGTGGTGGTAAAGCATTGCAGGTTTTTATATCTGGTGACGAATTCAAAAAAACAGAAATTACTGCTTCTATGTTATCTCATTAATTTAATAGTTCATAAAAATACAATCATTAACCATGACAACCGAAATTAAAAAATTACCCAAAGAAAGACTTTATTCACTTGACACCTTAAGAGGGTTTGATATGTTTTGGATTGTTGGAGGTTTAATGGTCGTTGATATTGCCTCCAAAAAGGCGTCTGGAGCTGCATTAGGTATAGTTGGAATTATGAGTTATACCGCAGCAGGAATACAAGATATTGTAAGCGGTTATTTAATAGAAGGCAATAAAACAATAATAAATGGAGAAACAATTTATGACTTTGGTTCAATTACCATTTTCTGGATTTCTGCAGCAGCATTGTCCGTAGTTTTTGCTTTATTTACTTGGAAAAAAACGTAAAAAGAATTTTTAATATATATAATATGAAAAACAAAAGATCAAATTTAC
>JAGLDM010000396.1 GCA_023145595.1 Flavobacteriaceae bacterium
TGGATAGTCTTTCCAACTAGAAGTATCCCAAACACCACCAACATTAAGAATAACCACTACTTTTTTATTTGCAGCATGGTAAACAACACAAACGTCTTTTATTAGATCGATTTCAAGTTGTCTGATTGGAATCAATCCGTTTTCATAATTTTCACCACCACTTCTTCCGAGGGTAATTACAGCCACATCAGAATTGGATTCAAATTGACTAATACTAGATTTTGATAGTGCTTGCTCTTTACTAAAAGCAACTAATCGTTCCTTAAAATGAGGTGGCGCTTGATTTCCTTTTATACCGTTGTCCTTACGCATCTTAGGGTTATCAAAATAAGGCGGAACCAAATTTTCTCTTTTTATTTTTTCAATAAAATCTAAATAATTTTTTTCTACTTCTTTGAGCACATTAAATCCAGCAGATTTTAAACCATCATAAACAGAAACAGAATATTTGATTCCTCTAACTCCTCCGCTACCCGTACCATGAACATTCATGTGATAGGAAGTTTTACCCAAAACAGCGATTGATGTATTGGTAGAAAGGGGCAATGTGTTATTGTCATTTTTTAATAGTACAATTCCTTCACCCAAGGCCTCTCTCGCTATTTTTGCATGTGCTTCTAAATCTGGTTTATAGGAAGGTTTGTATCCGTTTTTTAAAGGAGAATTCGATTTAAGTTTCATATTATAAAATAAACTATGATCGAGAATACTTTCATCCAGAATTTTATTTTCTACAGCAGATCGTACTTCGTTTAATTCACGCTCACTACCACTCAAAATCATATTAATTCCGGCTCTAACTTGTGCAACAGCATCTCCATGGTTCATGTCAAAATCGGTCATAAATAAACCTTCAAATCCCCATTCATCTCGAACAACATTCTGTAGTAATTCTGGAGCTTCAGGCGGATAGAAACCATTCAATTTATTATATGAAGTCATAATTGTGCCTGGATTACTTTCTTTTACTGCGATTTCAAAACCGCGTAAATAAATTTCTCGTAAGGCTCTTTGGCTCATCACCGCATTGTATTTTCTTCGGTTTGATTCTTGGTTGTTTGCCAAAAAATGTTTTATGGTCGCATCAACTCCGTTAGACTGAATTCCGTTTACTATAGAAGTTGCTAATTTTCCTGATAACAATGGGTCTTCAGAATAATATTCAAAATTCCGTCCGCATTTTGGGTCGCGATGAATATTCAATCCCGGTGCTAAAATAACATCATAACCATATTCCAAAACTTCATTTCCCAAGGCAAGACCTACTTTTTCCATCAATTCTGTATTCCAGGTAGCGGCTAAACAAGTTCCAGTGGGGAATGCTGTTGTGTACGTATATTCTGTGGCACCTTCTGGATGTGGGTCTCTATTTACACCTGCAGGGCCATCTGTCATTGCTGTAGATCTGATTCTAAGTCTTGGAATTACTAGTTTTGAATTTTGATTTTCAATGATGATCCCTGTTCCTGTTTCAATCGAACTCTGGTCAACTGTGGGTAAAAATTTGCCATCACCAACAATCATATTTATTTTTTCATCGAGCGTCATTTGTGATATGATCTCTTTTGCTTTTAGTTCAATAGTTTTATTTTGAGCAAATAGCCCAGTATTTGCAATACTAAACAATGCAATACAAAATATTTTTAAATGAAAGCTTAATTTATTTTTATACATAACTACTCTATTTATTGAGTTTAATAGGTTTATAACTTTACAGTACTTTTTCTTGATCTGAACCACAAAATAAAAGTAATAAATGCAGTAACGGAAGCAACAAAAAGCAACAATAAAAATATAGGTGTTAAAGCATGATCGTATTTTTCATACATCCAGCCTATGATCTCTTCCTGAAAAATGGGTCCAATAGATCCGGTTCCATTAATAATTCCTGCAGCAACTACTGCGCCTTTTTTAGATCCAATATCAATAGCACCTACGCCCGAAATTAATGAATCTGGTCCGTACAACATAAAACCAGCCATTCCCATGGAAATGGTAAAATACATCAAACTTGTGGATCCCATGGTATACATCAAAACAAAGGATAATGCCATAAAAAAGAGCATTAAAAATGAAAGAAAAGACCTTCTTCCTTTAAAAAGTTTATCCGATGCAAATCCTGCAAAAATTACACCTGCGAATCCAAAAACATCAAAAACTATTGAAATATACCCTGCATCATCACCAGCCAGTCCATAATTATTATGGAGTAAAAATGGTACCCAACTCCAT
>JAGLDM010000397.1 GCA_023145595.1 Flavobacteriaceae bacterium
TTTGATTCTACCACGAATTTAATGGTAAATCACATTCCTGCGAAGGCAGGAATCTTTGGGTTTAGAATTTGGATTTTATTTATGAGATTCCTGCCTTCGCAGGAATGACATTTATATTTAAATTACAGAGCCTAATTAAAACATAACCCCAATTCCCATGTTGAATTGGTTCATAGATTCACTATTAGGAACTGCATTGTTTTTAATTTGATAATCTGCCTTTACCACCGCTCCTGGTGCTAGAAAATAACTCAATCCGAAAGTAATTTCATCTCTATCATAAGATAAATCACGTGTAATATTATCTTCAACAGCAGCGTTTGTATCATAATCTTCATAGCGAGCAAAAGCCCATAATTGTTGTTGTTTATCCAAAGATAATAAATTGAACGATGCTTCTAGGTTCCAACCCACCATTTGACTTCCTAAATCAGCACCATACAAATTATTATACGCCTCACTATCTTTAATGTTTGTATTTATAAACTCACCTCTTGCAGCAAATCTACCTAATCTATATCTAGCATCTAAACCAATCATTGCAACCCCTACATCTGCTCCATCAAATTCTTGTTGATCATCTTCCGCCTGAGTTCTACCAAAATAACCGGCTAAACCTAATCTTAATCCTGCAATTCCGTAATAATCTACTTTAGCAGAAAAGTTAGGAGTGTTTATAATAGACTCTGCTCCTTTCTGACGTCCGTTTCTTAGTCCATTTTTTCCGCCTAAATATTTAGTACCATTTACAGATCTAAATCCATTAAAAATATACGCTTGATATTTTAACGAAAGTTCATTTGATCTTCCAGCAATCCCTGCTCCTATTTCTCTCCATGTTGTTGGTACGATAGATTTGGCAATACTAGGCCGCTCTACTCCATTAAACGTTGTTGGTTCATGGTATTCGTTAATTAACCCCATAGGTACTAACATTAATCCACCACGCGCATTGATATTGTCATTTAAATTATATTGTAAGAATGCTTGTTCAACATAAACTTCTTTTACGTGCTCAAATTCTACTTCAGTAACGAATTGAACTTTATCATTAAATTTATACCCAAATAGTAATACCAAACGTTGTACATCTAATTCTCCGTTTGCTCCATCTGGCTGATTGTAGTTAATTTCTCCATAACCTCCCACAGTTACTCCGTTATTTATATTTCCAGATAAGATTCTTTGGGCGGAATTCTGTTGTAAAACAACCGAATCCTTTTTGATCTTAGTTGATTTATTTGAGTCGTTAGTCTGTGCATTTATCATCGTTGAAAATAAAGCAAATCCTAATAATAATTTTTTCATGCTATGTTTATTTAGATTAGTTAAAAATAACGCTTGTTATTCGGACGCAAATATAGAGGCCTCTTTTACTTTACGCAATCTTTATTTAGATTAATTTTAAATAAAGATAATTTTCAAAAAAAACATAACCACAACTACCTTACATACATTGAATTATAGTCCAAATTACGACAATAAAAAAGCCGTTCCAAAATGGAACGGCTTCTAAATTTATAAATTTCGAGGATTATTTCTTCCCGTCCATTTTATCTTTCAATGCTTGTAACGCTTCATTAGCATCACCTAATGTTGTTTTTTCAGCATCTTGTGACTTTTTATGAGCAGTTTTGATATTTTTCTTTTCTTCTGCTCTATAAATTGCAGAGTGAGAAATAACAATTCTACGGTATTCTTTATTAAATTCTAATACTTTGAATTCAATAGTTTCTCCGCTTGCTACTTTAGTACCGTCTTCTTTCGTCATATGACGTCCCGGAACAAATGCATCTACTCCTTCTTCAAGAGCTACAATAGCACCTTTATCAGTTACTTCTTTTACAGTTCCTGTGTGAACTGAATCGATAGCATACTTCTCTTCATGCTTATCCCAAGGGTTTTCTTGAGTTTGTTTGTGTCCTAAATTCAATTTACGACCATCAACATCTAATTCTAAAACTTCAACTTTTAAAGTATCACCAACATTTGTAAAGTCAGATGGGTGTTTTACTTTCTTAGTCCAAGATAAATCAGAAATATAAACCAAACCGTCAATTCCTTCTTCTAATTCAACAAATACTCCGAAGTTTGTGTAATTTCTTACAACTCCTTCATGAACTGAACCTACTGGATATTTCTTAGTAATATCTGTCCAAGGATCTGGGTGTAATTGCTTTAATCCTAATGACATTTTACGATCTTCTCTATCTAAAGTTAAGATTTGAGCATCAACAATATCACCAACTTTTACGAAATCTTGAGCAGAACGTAAGTGAGTTGACCATGACATTTCAGAAACGTGAACCAATCCTTCTACTCCTGTAGAAACTTCGATAAACGCACCGTAATCTGCAATTACAACTACTTTTCCTTTGATGTTATCTCCAATTTTAAGATTTTCATCTAAAGCATCCCAAGGATGAGCGCTTAATTGTTTCAATCCTAATTGTATTCTTGTTTTTTGATCATCAAAATCAAGAATTACAACATTTAATTTTTGATCTAATTCTAAAATTTCACTTGG
>JAGLDM010000398.1 GCA_023145595.1 Flavobacteriaceae bacterium
TGCTCTTTCCAATCGAGTGAACGTATATTATCTTCGGTATATTTTGTTTCTTGAGCCATTTAACTTATAAGAATTGAGGATAAGCTAAAATACACTTTCAATCCAAAAAATAAAATACCCTTAGAAATTAGTTATTAACAAGAGATTAAACGTTTTTTCGTTGTTTTATAGAAATGTAACTCACTCCGACAATCACGATGACTGCTCCAAGAATCTGAAGTGTAAAAAGTTGTTCCCCTAAAAAGATATACGCCAAAATAATTGTAGAAACTGGACCAACACTTCCAATTATCGAAAAGGTATTTGCTCCTAACTTTTTGATTGCCAGCGACACTAAAAACGAAGGAATAAGAGTAGAAACGACTGCCATTAAAAGTCCTAATAAATACACTTCGTATGAATAATGAAGCACATCTCCCCTATCTGTAATCAAATAATGAGCCACCACACAAACTGTTGAAATAATCATGGCGTAACTCGTAAATGTCATTACGCCAAATTTCGGAATTAGCCACCCACTTCCAACTAAATAAGACGCGTATGTTAAAGCACTCAAAAATATTAAGAATCCACCTAAAATAATATGGTCGCTTTGGAATTGTAATTCGCTCCAAAAAGCAATTACCACACCAAAATAGGTGATTAAGATTGCAATTAACTGCTCATTAGTTATTTTAGTTTTTAAGAAAAATCTTGAAATTAGAAGCACCAATGTTGGATAAATAAATAAAATGATACGCTCCAAACCGGCTTTGATATAAGACAATCCTAAAAAATCGAAATAACTTGCTAAATAATAACCAACAAACCCAAAGGCTATAAGCCATAAATAATCTGTTTTTTTTATTTCATCTGAATTCTTCGGTTTAAAATAAAAAGCAAAAGCAATATAAAAAGGCAATGCAAACACCATCCGAAATAACAATAAATGAAGTGCACTTACTCCATATTGATACGCCAATTTTACCATAATTGCTTTTGCCGAGAACAATACAACTCCGACTACAGCAATTAACACTCCCGATTTTAAAATTGATGATTTATACATGTAGCAAACATACTTTTCTTTAAAATAATGATGAGTTTATTATTAAATAAATTACGATGCTCATTAGACTAGGGCAGAATCATACTTTTCTACAATTAAAAACCTGTTATTCATCTAAATACTAGTT
>JAGLDM010000399.1 GCA_023145595.1 Flavobacteriaceae bacterium
ATTTCTAATAATTTTTGTGCTTCTACAGCAAATTCCATTGGTAATTTATTCAGTACATCTTTACTGAATCCGTTTACAATTAAAGCAATTGCTTTTTCAGTATCAATTCCACGTTGATTGCAATAAAATAGTTGATCTTCTCCAATTTTACTGGTGGTTGCTTCGTGTTCTATTTGAGCCGATTTATTTTTTGATTCGATATAAGGAAATGTATGTGCTCCACATTTATTTCCCATTAACAACGAGTCACATTGTGAAAAATTACGTGCATTTTCTGCTCTCGATCCAATTTGAACCAAGCCTCTATATGAGTTTTGAGATTTTCCTGCAGATATTCCTTTAGAGATAATTGTGCTCTTGGTGTTTTTTCCCAAGTGGATCATTTTTGTTCCAGTATCTGCCTGCTGATAATTATTTGTAACTGCGATAGAGTAAAACTCACTAACAGAATTATCACCTTTTAAAATGCAACTTGGATACTTCCATGTAACGGCTGAGCCAGTTTCTACCTGAGTCCAAGAAATTTTTGCGTTTTTATAACAAATTCCGCGTTTGGTAACAAAGTTGAAAACACCACCGACACCATCTTTACCTCCAGGAAACCAATTTTGAACTGTTGAATATTTTATTTCGGCATCATCCATAGCGATTAATTCCACCACAGCAGCATGTAATTGATTTTCGTCACGAGCTGGGGCAGTACAACCTTCTAAATAACTCACATAAGAACCTTTCTCGGCAATTAAGAGTGTGCGTTCAAACTGCCCTGTACCACTTTCATTAATTCTGAAATAGGTTGATAATTCCATCGGGCATTTTACTCCTTTCGGGATGTAACAGAAAGAGCCATCTGTAAATACTGCGGAGTTTAAAGCAGCATAAAAATTGTCGGTTTTAGGTATAATACTTCCTATATATTTTCTTACCAATTCAGGGTGTTCTTGAATTGCTTCAGAAATAGGCATAAAAATAATGCCTTTTTTTGCCAAAGTGTCTTTAAATGTTGTGGCTACAGAAACAGAATCTACCACGATATCCATGGCAATATTGTTCATCTTTTTCTGTTCATCAACAGAGATTCCTAACTTTTTATACATTGCTAAAAGGTCAGGGTCAACATTGTCTAATGTTTTATTTGGGTCAATTGATTTCGGAGCGGAATAATAAGCGATTGCTTGAAAATCGGGTTTTGGATAGTTTATATTCGCCCAATTGGGTTCTTCCATCTTTTGCCAAATGCGAAAAGCATCTAAACGCCATTCAGTCATCCATTCGGGCTCATTTTTCTTTTTCGAAATGGCACGCACAATATCTTCATTCAGTCCTTTTGGAAAGGTTTCTGATTCAATGTCGGTATAAAAACCATACTCATATTCTTGAGTTTCTAGTTCTTTTTTTAAGTCGTCTTCTGTATACTTTGACATAAATAATATTTTATAAATTATAAAGAAAATGACTCACCACAACCACAAGTTCTATTGGTATTGGGATTATTGAATACAAAACCGGTACCATTCAAACCTCCAGAATATTCTAGTATAGTTCCAGCTAAGTATAAAAAACTCTTTTTATCTACGACGATATGAATGCCATTGTCTTCAAAAACTTTATCTTCTGCTGCTTTTTCCTTATCAAATTTTAAATCATAAGAAAGACCAGAACAACCGCCACTTTTAACACCAACGCGTACAAAATCATTGACTACGTCATACCCCTCTTCAGTCATTAATTCTATAACTTTCTTTTTTGCTATGTCTGATACTTTTATCATTTTGTTAAATAGATTAATTCTAAATAGAATGCAAATATACTAACAATAAATGACTTTTATTGTTAATTAAAAATCAATAAAACAGATACGTTTATAGAAGTTTTCAATGAAAACTTATGGGCTGTTAAATTAGGAAGCCGACACAAATATTAGGAGCCACCTTTCTGGGCGATAAATAGAAATCTTTTAATGTCACTAATATGTGCCACTTTTAAAACATGGATATACATTCAGAACGCCTTTAAAAATGAACTTGTTATTTTTTAAAACTGAGTATAAATCAAATAATTATAAAAAAAGTGATATTCTGATATATTTTACAGAATTTTGCAGGCAGAACAAAGATATTCATTTTCACAGTAAAATATTATTTCAAATGTTAAAAGATAAAAACGAAGAAAGAACATCGATCTCAGATTTAGGGGAATTCGGATTGATAAATCATTTAACAAAATATTTTAAAATTAATTGTGAATCGACAGAAAAAGGAGTTGGTGATGATGCCGCTGTTTTAGATTTTACGGATAAAAAAGTGTTGGTTACAACAGATTTATTAGTAGAAGGAGTTCACTTTGATTTGGCTTATGTTCCGTTAAAGCATTTGGGATATAAAGCGGTAATGGTGAACTTATCGGATGTGTATGCTATGAATGGAAAAGCATCTCAAATTACGGTTTCTATTGCTATGTCGAATCGTTTTTCTTTGGAAGCCATTGAAGAACTGTATGCTGGTATTCAGTTGGCTTGTGATTCTTATAAGGTGGATTTAGTAGGGGGAGATACAACGTCTTCTACTACCGGATTGTTAATTAGCGTCACGGCAATTGGAGAGGCGGATGCGGCAGATATAGTTTATAGAAATGGTGCAAAACCAAACGATTTATTAGTTGTAAGTGGCGATTTAGGGGCTGCTTATTTAGGGTTGCAGGTCTTAGAGAGAGAAAAACAAGTATTTCAGGTGAATCCGAATTCACAACCAGATTTAGAGAAATATTCGTATTTGGTAGAACGACAATTAAAGCCAGAAGCAAGGAAGGATATTGTAGAATTATTAAAAGAATTGGATGTAAAACCCACTTCTATGATTGATATCTCAGATGGCTTGTCTTCTGAAATCCTTCATATTTGTAAACAATCGGAAGTTGGTTGTCATTTGTATGAAAATAAAATCCCGTTAGACCCTCAAATGATTTCAACCTGTGAAGAATTTGAAATGGAATCAACTACAATAGCATTAAGTGGCGGTGAAGATTACGAATTGCTATTTACGATATCTCAAGAAGATTTTTTGAAGATAAAAGGAAACCCAAATTTAACGATTATTGGCCATATGGTTGAAAAAGAAAGCGGAGCTCATTTAATTACAAGAGGCAATCAACAAATTGAATTGACCGCCCAAGGTTGGAATTCTTTTGATAAATAATAAATATTACTCTTCCTTTTTAGGAGGAATTTCTTTTGTTGTTCCTCTATAAGTCATACTATCCCTATTGCTACTTAAGATACGGACATCAGAATTTCCGTTGCTAAATATAGATATGTAAATGTCAAGACTTTCAGACTCGTGTCGTGCCTTAAATTCGATGGTGATTTTGTTTTTTTTATCGTTGTGTTTTATTTCGTAATCTATTTCAGAATTGTCAAATTCAATTCCGCCAGAACCACCATGCGGCACGCTATATGCACGTCCATAAAAAGGAAAATATGCCTTGGCATGATCGTCCTTAATGGTTAATTTATATTCTTCTCCATTAATATTTCTTTGTTGGCCTTTTTGAGCGGTTGCCCAATCTGCTTCAAATACGAATTGACCACTCTCAACCATTTTCTTGATCTCTAAATACCCTTCTTCTTGCTTTTGTTTTTTTAATTCTTTCTTGGACTGACCTAGTACATTATTTGAAAACAATAACATTATAGACATCAATAAAACGGTTATTCTAATCATGATTCTAAGATTTAATTATCAATAATATAGGCGTAATTATTGACGAGTAATATGCAAATTAACTAAAACTTTTCAACTTTGACACGACACCCAATGTCGCCTCGACATGGGACATGTGTCCGTGAGGGAGTACATGATATTCAGTATTCGTATTTTTCACTTGTTTGCTATGTTTTTCACAGTTTAAAACAGTGTCATTTTCACCAAGAATTAGCATTTTCTTAAATTCATTTTTGTGCAAAACAGATGTAAGATCTTTTCGAATTTTCATCCCTTCTAAAGCGGCAATAATCCCCTGTTTTGATGTTTTCAGCGCTTCTTTTGTAATTTGATCAATTTCCTTTTTTAGCAGCACTCTGTTTTTTTTGGCAAATAACATCGGAATTGAAATGCGAATAAAAGTCTTGTAGTTTTGCTTAACCACTTTAATGGCTCTTTTTCTATCTGTTTTTTTTTCTTCCGAATCAGGGTAAGCAGTAGAATTTAGCAGGCAAAATCCTTTCGTGTTTTTTGGGAATAGATCTGCAAATGCCAGCGCCACATAGCCGCCCATAGAATGTCCGATTAGAGATACTCTTCTCAATCCCAAACTTTTAATTACAAATTTCACCATCGTTGCTTGGTCTTCCATGGTGTGAACATACCCCAAGTTTTCTGTTTGCCCATGCCCTAACAAATCAATGGTAATAACTCTATTTTTTTTTGCTAATTCAGGAACAATTTCATTCCACATAGAAAGGTTTTCTAAAAAACCGTGGAGTAAAATAATTACAGAGCCTTTACCTGTTGAGGTATAGTGTAGTTGAATATTTTTGTATTGCAGGAATGTCATTTTTCTTTTATCAATTTAATTTGCAATCAACTTTTATAGTCTAACAAAATTCATAAAGATTAGCTCTTCAATTTTTTAATTACAGAAAAAGCTTTGTCAACCAAAAAATCTTCCACCAAAATCGTAAATTCATTTGTGGTTGAGACCACTTCGTAAAGCGCTATCCCTTCCCATGCCAGACGCTTAAAAATCTGATAATAAAGTCCAGTTATTTTTGAATTATTTTCTGGTAAGCTAATGCTTATGGCGGATAAATTTT
>JAGLDM010000004.1 GCA_023145595.1 Flavobacteriaceae bacterium
ACCCACACATTTAACCCAATATCTCCATTGCCTATAGGCATGGACCCTTTGTGGTCTTTGCTGGGAGAATTCCATACTACATTGTATTGATCTGTATATTTTTTCTCATTTGTTTGATTGATAGGTTTACAGCCGTAACTTAATGCAAATAATACTATTAAAAATGTCAATTTTCTCATTCTATCCTTTATAAGTTAAACTCTTTCATGATTTTTTCGGTATCCTCTCCTAACTTTGGAGCTGCTTTTTGATTGTAATACCGTTCACCATCAACACGGATTGGAAAACGGGTTGTACGTATTTTTTCTCCTTTAGAGGTGTTTACCTCCTGATCCATCTGAAGCACTTTATAGCCTTCATGAGAAATAAGGTCTTTATAAGTAAAAACATCTGAGCACCATAGGTCTTTTGATTCTAAAACCGACAGCCATTCCGAAGTTGTTTTTGTGATAAAAATATCACGTAAAATATCCATTATTTCATCGCGCCTATCAAACCAGCTTGTCTCGGATCGGTATGCTGAAGGTAATTCACTATTCAACCCTTCCATTAGTTGGGACATTGGCATCATAGCAACGGAAATATAATTATCCTTGGTTTTGTAAACTCCGTAGGGTGCACTCAAATAGGCATGAGCACCACCTTTTTTTGCTCTCTGCGGATCTTTTTTTCCATCACTAAAATGGGTGGTTAGTACCTCGAACTGAAAATCCAGCGTAGATTCCAACAGACTTACTTCTACTAAACCTCCTTTTTGTGTTTTTCCTCTTCGTACTAATGTCGCTAAGATTCCTTGTGTAAAATGAGCCCCAGTTAATATATCTGTTGCAGCCAGACCCATTGGAACGGGGCCATCATCTGCATTACCCGATAAATAGGTAAGTCCTGAAAGTGACTGAATCAACAAATCTTGTCCGGGCTTTGCCACCCAAGGACCTTTATTGCCGTAACCGGTTACTACGCCATACACAATTTTGGGATTCATGTGTTTTACAGTTTCATAATCCAAGCCTATTTTTTCCATGACCCCTGGTCTAAAATTATGGGTCATGACATCCGCAACTATCAATAACTTTTTAATCTGCTTTAAATCTTCAGGATCTTTAAGATTGGCGGCATAAGATTCTTTGTTTCTGTTCATAGTGTGGAAGACGAGGCTATCATTATCAATAAAAAGATTTTTTATAGCGATCTGTCTTCCGCCGTCACCTTTTAAAGGACGTTCTATTTTTATAACTCTTGCTCCTAAATCAGCCAATTTTAACCCAGCAGAAGGCCCTGCTAAATATTGACAGAATTCCAATACCAATAAACCTTCTAATGGCTTCATTGACTATTTCTTTTATTTAATGTGTAAGTGATTCAACATATATTGAATTCATTTTATCTACAGCTGCTTCAATAGAAATTTTCCCAGTAACAGCATCGTGTATTAC
>JAGLDM010000040.1 GCA_023145595.1 Flavobacteriaceae bacterium
TCACAACGGGTAGAATATAGAGTTTCTGCTGCAGATATAAATCCGTATTTAGCATTGGCTGCTGCCATAGGTTCTGGAATTTGGGGAATCGAAAATAAAATTGAACCCACAGATGCCGTGGTTGGAAATGCGTATGAAACTAAATTTCCAAAGGAGTTGCAATTGCCAAGAACATTAAGTCAGGCTGCAGAAAAACTTAAAAATTCGAAAGCAGCCAGAGAATTGTTCGGAGATGTATTTGTAGATCATTATGCATATACCAGAGAATGGGAAGATCAACAACAAAGAGGAGCCATAACAGATTGGCAATTGAATAGATATTTTGAAATAATTTAAGAAAATGACAAATACAATATCACCATTAGATGGTTCTGTGTATTGTTCTACACAAAATCATACTGAAAAAGACATTAAGGACACGTTGGAATTGGCAAAGAAAACATTTCCAATTTGGTCTAATTTATCAGTAAAAGAAAGAAGTAATTATGTTACTGCGTTCTAAAATGCTATTGCTGCAGATACCGATGAAATCGCCTTAGCTTTAACTTGGCAAATGGGGAGACCCGTATCCCAAACCCCATGGGAAATAAATGGGTTTGTAGATAGAGCCAATTATATGATTGGTATTGCTGAGGAAGCATTGCAACCTCTTGAGGTGGAAGATAGTGCTGAAAGTAAGCGTTGGATAGAAAAAGCGCCATTAGGAGTAATGAGTGTTTTGAGTCCGTGGAATTATCCGTTTTTAACTTCGGTAAATGCAATTGTTCCGGCTTTAATTGCAGGAAATGTAGTTGTTTTAAAACATTCGTTTCAAACGCCTAAGGTTGCTGAAAGCTATTTGAAAGCTGCAAAAACAGCAGGATTCCCAGAAGGGGTTTTTCAAATTTTGCATTTGAATCATAAAAACACAGCTCAGTTTATTGGTGATCCAATTGTGGACGGAGTTTGTTTTACGGGTTCTGTAACAGGCGGAATTGCAATTCAGAAGTCACTCAATAATAAATTTATTCCCTGCGGATTAGAACTAGGAGGAAAAGATGCTGCTTATGTACGAGAGGATGCTGACTTGAAATCAACCGTAGAAAGTTTGGTGGATGGTTCTTTTTTTAATAGCGGACAATCTTGCTGTGGAATTGAGCGTATTTATGTTCACGAATCCTTGTATGATGCCTTTGTAGATGGGTTTGTAGAAATTACTAAAGGTTATAAACTTGGAAACCCGTTGGACGCTGATACTAATTTAGGCCCCATGGTAAAAACCGAAGCAGCAGATTATGTAAGAAAACAAATTTCGGATGCCGTGGCAACAGGAGCAAAATCATTGGTGAGCGAATCATTATTTCCAGCATCAAAAGCGGGAACTCCATACCTTTCACCACATGTTTTGGTAGATGTAGATCATACCATGGATGTGATGAGTGAAGAAAGTTTTGGACCTGTAGTCGGAATCATGAAAGTAACTTCTGATGAAGAAGCAATTGGATTGATGAACGATTCACAATACGGATTAACAGGTTCTATTTGGACAGCAGATTTGGAAGCCGCAAGTAAATTAGCACCCAAAGTAGAAGCAGGAACTGTGTTTATGAATCGCTGTGATTATTTAGATCCAGC
>JAGLDM010000400.1 GCA_023145595.1 Flavobacteriaceae bacterium
CCCCTACAATGGCGGCAGGCACCATGGAAATGATTATTTTTAAAGAGAACTGTGTTTCTTCATTCCATTTAAACTGAAATAGTCCCTTAAAAATCTCTAAAACTTCTTTACGGAATACAACAACGGTACTTAAAGCTGTTGCAAAATGAAGAATTACTGTAAAAGTTAGACTTTCTTCTGGTACCGAATGATCGCCCAATATAGCTTTCATCAATTCTAAATGACCGCTCGAAGAAACCGGTAAAAACTCTGTTAACCCTTGAATTAATCCGAGTATTAACGCATCAAAATAACTCATTATTCGTATGAATTGCTAAGAATGGCATACACTTCTATAGCAAAACCAATTAAGATTAAAGTTGGTGCCAACCGGATGCGTTGAAAGTTATATATTTCTTCGTTAAAAACATTAGGATCTTCACTGCCTCCACCAGCCATCAGAAAAAAACCTAAGAATATAATTCCTAATCCAATAATCATAATTATATAATTTCTCTTTCCGAAAAGAAACTCCGATTTATTTTCTTTTTTATTCATGCTTTTAATAATATAAATCTTCAGTTCTTAAATTCAAAAATCGTTGTGTTGCCAAAAAAGTACTAATCGCAGTAATAACTACTCCCGACAAAAGCACCAATCCAAATATAATTCCCAGCGTCTTTTTATCATCTAATAATAGAATTTCTGGAATATTCTTATGCAAATATAAAATGACCGCCATAATTCCAACAATGGCTACCAAAGCCCCAATAATTCCTAATTTTACACCTTGCCAGATAAAAGGTCCTCTAATAAACCCTTTTGTTGCTCCAACCATTTGCATCGTTTTAATGGTGAATCGCTTTGAATAAACCGATAATCGAATAGCGCTATTGATCAATACAATGGCAATAAGTGCAAATACAGCACTAAAAACCAACACCCACAATCCTATACGTTTTAAGTTTTTTGTAAGTAATTCAATCAAAGACTTATCATACGAAATTTCAAAAACAGCTTTATTCTTAGAAAGTTTAGTTTCTATTTCTGTCATTTTTTCTGGAGTTACGTACTCTGATTTCACATAAACATCAATTGCATTTTTTAATGGATTTGTGCCTAGGTACTCCATAAAATCTTCTCCTATATCTTCACTATACCGTTTTGCGGCCTCTTCTTTAGATGTATATTGGATTGATTTTACAAAAGGATCTTTTTCTAATTGTTTTTGTAAACTTTCAATAGTCTTTTTACTTGTGTTATCTTTTAAAAAAATGGTTATTGCTACTTGCTCCTTAAAATGGTCTGAAACCACTTTAGATCG
>JAGLDM010000401.1 GCA_023145595.1 Flavobacteriaceae bacterium
ATTGCCTATATGCCCTTGCTAAGTCGATAGTCCAAATATATTTTTCCGTTTGTGAGGAGGTTAGATTATTAATAATATTATTAATTGTTGGCAGAGAAAAGGTGAGGGGTTTTCCTTGGTAGAATCCCTTCTTTATACCACTGTTTACGCTACTTCCTTTTGGATAACTTAAGTTGACAATTATTCTTCTTTTAGTACTTTGTTTCTTTTCTCTCGTCATAATTGGGCTGAATTGTGCCCAAGGAACGAAGGGAAGAACTGTAAATGGGCCTAAAAGTGCTCCATGCTTAGATTCTTCAGTTATATAGTCAGTAATAAATTTGGAATAATCTAATAATTCTTTATGGTTAAACAAGGTGGGCTTTGGTAATTTAGGTGCTGTATAGTCAGCAGGCCAGCCAAATTCCAAAAATTCTAAAAGTTGTTGATCATGGTAACCTAGCAACGCAAGCTTCCAATTGTTTATTTTTAGGCCTGAAGTCAATGGCTGCTTGGCTGCTAGGTAGTTGGGTAAGCCTGTGGAGAGAACTAAATTATAAATGTTAGCAAAGCAAATATTCATATTAACGTACGAATTAATTTGTGGCCAGGTACTAACTATGAATTGTTGGTATTCTATAGGCGAAGGTGGACAATAGGTTCCTGAGTTTACAGAATTAAATAAAACATTTGGAATTTCTAAGCAACGCTCAAAGTTAGAGACAGACAGGAGAGTGTCCTGTAGATTTAAGTTATTTCCGTTTGCTTCGGACATCTGGAGAAGCAGATCAGTGTGCTGGCACTGTAGTGAGTTTTGAGTGACTAGGCTGTAGTCAGAGAGATTGAGAGTGTGAATCGGAGGCGATTCACAGTGAGTTAGTGTTAGGTGAGAGTGCTGAGGAGGGATGAGCAGCGGTGAGAAAGTAGGAGAAGCTAGTCTACAGGGAGACTGTTTCTCAAAAATAAAAACAGTTAAGTTAGTGTTTTGATCTACATTATTTTTTGTAAAAGCAACCCCCTCTGCTGAAAGTGAGCGAAAAGTGTCAAAATTGCCCGAATTCTTGGTTTCGGGTTGACCAGCGATTAAAAAACCTTTTCGTTTACTGTAGTAGATCTTGGTTGAGTCCACCTTCGCTTATTTAAGCAATCGCATTCTCTATGGCTATTGCTACGTTTAAATTTTGTTATGCACCAGGAGCATAGGTGACAGGCTTTATTGTTATCTTCTCCATGAGAAAAACTAAATCCACAGTCCTTCCCTTCGTTCCATGTTTTACATGGAACGCCCTCACTTTCCCTTTCGTAAGGTAACCTTTCTTTAAAATCTTGTTTTTTATTTTCTATCATTACTGTTTTAGCTCTTGTGCCGACAAGACATATATCCCGCTGAATGTCTTTTATTGCATATTTATCGTTCCACCCTTCCGAAAGCCTGCCGTCTCTGATCATAAGGAAAACCTTGTCGCTCCAGCGGCGACAGGTTTCCCAGGACCAATTCTCCGCCATGGAACAAATTTCTTCCATATGTGCGAGAATATGGTCTTTCCAATGAAACGGGACATATTTGTTACGAGTCATATTAAATAAAGCCCCGAAATGTTCGCTCCAGGTGGCGATTCCTGGTAGCTTTTTGAAATTTGTTTTTTCTGTTATTATAAAATTATGAGGAAGTAGTTGTTTTTTACCTTTATTTTTCGTAAACGTCTTGCCGGCACGGCTCAAGAATGCCCCAAACAGATTGTCAGGGTCGTCATCTTCACTATTGTGGTGAATGACGTCCTCCGGTTCGGTTGTTTCAGCGTCTGTAGCGTATCTTGTCCTCCGTGTACTTGACGTCGACTGCTGTCCGCCATCTTGGCTTGAATTCGACCGTCTTCTTCGTCGTTTTTCAGCTCTGTCGATTCTCGGTCACTGATTGGCTGT
>JAGLDM010000402.1 GCA_023145595.1 Flavobacteriaceae bacterium
GCAATTTTAAATGGTGATTTAGATAAGGTAGATTATGATGAACATCCAATCTTTTGTTTAAATATGCCGAAATACTGTCCGAATGTTCCAACAGAAATTTTAGACCCTATGAATACTTGGCTTCAAAAAGGTGGCTATATAAGAAGTGCAATCCAATTAGCTCACTATTTCCATATTAATTTTGAGAAGTTCGAAAGTCTAGCTTCAGAAGATATTATGGAAGGTGGCCCACTAATTGATGAACACCATCACTTAGACCACATGGAATTCATGGTTAGTTGATGATAAAAAGGAGGGTGACATAAAGTTCATCCTCCTTTTCTATTTTTCTATATTTATCCCCGAAATTGAAGTTGTTCCACACTTGTCGGATCAAAAGAAACTTGATCCTTGATCCCGCGTATATGATATTAGAAACAAATCAAACTTCTTTAAAAAAAACCCCTTATAATCAAACGATTATAAGGGTTTTTGCGGAGAAAGAGGGATTCGAACCCCCGGAGGTGTGACCCTCAACAGTTTTCAAGACTGCCGCATTCGACCACTCTGCCATTTCTCCAAGTGTCTTTTGCTCTTTGCCTTTAAGCGGGCTTGCTCGCCGAAGGGAAAATAATTTCTCGTAGGCGGGTGCAAATATAGGATGCTTTTTCGATTTGCTCAAACTTTTTTTTAACTATTTTTATTTTTGTTAGAATTAAAATTAATTCCACTAAAACTTATCAATTCAGCAAGGGTTTATTACTTTTGTTCAAAATTTTTAATTATGGCTAACAACACTTTTGGAAACCTTTTATCACTTACTACTTTTGGAGAATCACATGGTGCTGCAATAGGTGGTATCATTGATGGATTCCCTGCAGGATTGAAAATTGATTTTGAGGCGATTCAAAGTGAAATGAATAGAAGAAAGCCAGGGCAATCTACTATTGTTACTGCTAGAAAAGAGGCTGATGAAGTTCAATTTTTATCAGGGATTTTTGAAGGGGTAACTACAGGCGCTTCTATCGGATTTATAATCCATAATACAAACCAAAAGAGCAAGGACTATTCACACAATGTGAATGTGTACCGCCCTTCGCATGCCGATTTTACTTATGATAAAAAATACGGGCATAGAGATCATCGAGGTGGTGGTAGAACTTCTGCCCGTGAAACTGCCAACTGGGTGGTTGCCGGAGCACTTGCAAAACAATTAATTGCTGATATAAAGGTAAATGCTTTCACCTCTTCTGTTGGTGAAATAACAATCAAAAAGCCATATCAAGATTTGGACTTTTCTTTGATTGAATCAAATGATATTCGTTGTCCGGATCAAAAGGTTGCCGAAGAAATGATTCAACATATTAAAGATATTAAAAAAGAAGGAGATACCGTTGGTGGAACTATTACGTGTGTAATTCAGAATGTTCCTATTGGACTTGGAGAGCCAATTTTTAATAAACTTCACGCAAAATTAGGTGCGGCAATGCTTTCTATAAATGCGGTAAAAGGATTTGAATATGGAAGTGGTTTTTGCGGAACCAAAATGAAAGGTAGTGAACATAACGATGCTTTCAATAAAGACGGAACTACCAAAACAAACCTTTCTGGCGGAATTCAAGGTGGAGTGAGCAACGGAATGGATATTTATTTTAGAGTGGCATTTAAGCCTGTTGCAACCTTAATTCAAAAACAAGAAACTATTAATTCTGATGGAAACATCGTTGAAATGCAAGGTCGCGGGCGACACGACCCATGTGTAGTGCCTAGAGCAGTTCCTATTGTAGAAGCAATGGCAGCCCTAGTTATGGCCGATTTTTATTTATTAAATAAAACTACTAAAATATAGTATTCGCTATTTCCCAATAAGAAGCAAACAGGAGTTTAACTCAGGTTTTCCATGTATATAACTTGTCAGCCATATTCTGAGTTCATCTATTTCACAAGGCTGTAATGTCTTTATCGCTTTTTTTAATTCTAAACAAAAAAGTTCTGTATTAAAACTCACTTTTTTAAGTACTGTTTTAGTATACTCAAACATTGCTCTTGCCATTGGGAATTATTTAGAGATTAAATTTTATTATAAAACGATGTAATTCGCTACTTAGTATAGCGAATTAAGACAACTTATTCACTTTAGCCAACAATCCTTCCGCCGCTGCTATTAAATCAGCCTGAACTGAACTAAAATGCGCCTTTTTATTTTCTACATTCTTGCTGTTTATTTTTTCAATAAGCCCATCAAATGTTTCAATTGCTTCGTCAATAATTGCAGCCGATTTCTTAGTATCCGAATCAGGGTTTAACAATTCCCAAGTATAACATTCTTCAATTACATCACCTAAAACAAAATTGATATCTTTCTTTAAATTCTTTACGCTTGCCATAAAATTATATTTTTTATTTGATACAAATTTACATAATTATTCCTTACAAAATCTTTAAAAGAGCTAACAAGGAATTTGCTGTTTTATAAGACTCTTTATCATGCGCATCATCAACTTCTTCTAGAACCCAAGTTGTGTGAAACGGAATGTGAATTGATTGTGCTCCAACAGAAACTACTGGTAATACATCCGATTTTAATGAGTTACCAATCATCAAAAACTCTGATGGATGAATATCTAAAAAATTGATTAGCCGATCATAATTTTTCGCTGTTTTTTCACTCAACACTTCAATATGATCAAAGTACTGGTACAAACCCGATTTTTCCAATTTTCGTTCTTGATCTAATAAATCACCTTTTGTAGCCAAAATTAATTTGTAATTCGGGCTCAAAGTTCTCAACACCTCTTCTACCCCTTCTAAAAGTTCTATTGGTTTATTAAGCATTTGCCTCCCAAATTCTGTGATTTTCTGAATTTCCTTTGAGCCTATTTTATGATTAGATAGTTCTACTGCTGTTTCTATCATCGATAAAACAAAACTTTTTACACCATAACCGTAAATAGGTAAATTCTCTATTTCCTTTTTTAATAGTTCTTGGTTGATTTTATTTTCGGTTTCAAAAGAAGATAGTAAAATTGCAAATTGCTGTTCAACCTCCCTAAAATATGGCTCATTTACCCAAAGGGTATCATCAGCATCAAAGGCAATTACTTTTATGTTTGAATACATGAATGTTATTTATAGTACTCTCAAAAATACTCTTTTTATCAATCAAATTAAAACTTAAAAATAAAGTTTTGGAGTGGTAGATTATAATTCTAAAATTATTACTATAAAATTTGGATAGGTGAAAATAAATAGTACTTTTGAAACTATCATTAGATAGATAACAAAAAGTTTTTATCTGTGGTTTTACAACGCTTAACCAAAATCAACTACTAACTAACCAGAAGAGTGCTTTCTTAATTGAAAGCATTTTTTTTATGCTAATTACAGTAACTTTTAAATTTTAGAACTCTATAGAGGGGAATTATGTCAAATTCAGGTTTAAAAAACGTTTTTTCTAAATTTTACTCCCCAGAATACACCAC
>JAGLDM010000403.1 GCA_023145595.1 Flavobacteriaceae bacterium
TTGGGGCTTAAAAAAATTAGCTTACGCAATCCAACACAAAAAAAGTGGTTTTTACCATTTATTTGAGTACAAAGTAGCAGGTGAAGAAATCACTGCATTTGAACTTGAGTTCAGAAGAGACGATAGCATTATGCGCTATTTGACGGTAAGACTAGACAAACATGCTGCTGCTTGGGCCGAAAAGAGAAAAGCACGCGTTAAATCTCCTAAAAAATAAGACTATGGCAAGTATAGAACAATCAGCAAAGGGAGGAAAACAAGCGGATGTTAGATATCTAACTCCTCTTGACATTGATACTAAAAAAGAAGCGAAATATTGTCGTTTTAAAAAGAACGGTATCAAGTATATTGATTATAAAGATGCAGATTTTTTAATGTATTTAGTAAATGAGCAAGGTAAAATTTTACCACGTCGTTTAACAGGTACTTCATTAAAATACCAACGTAAAGTTTCTGTTGCTATTAAAAGAGCACGTCACTTAGCATTAATGCCATACGTAGGAGATTTATTAAAATAATAGAGGAACATGGAACTAATATTAAAACAAGACGTAGAAAACGTAGGATTTAAGGACGACGTAGTTACTGTTAAGAATGGTTACGGTCGTAATTTTTTGATTCCTCAAGGTGTTGCTATTTTAGCAACAGTGCCAGCTAAGAAAGTATTGGCAGAAACTTTAAAGCAACGTGCTTTTAAAGAAGAAAAAGAAATCAAAGACGCTAATAAAGTTGGTGATGCTATCAAAGCATTAGAAATTAAAATCACAGCTAAAACTGGTGAAGGGTCTAAATTATTTGGATCTGTTAATAATATTGATGTTGCTGCTGCTATTGAAAAAGCAGGTCAGTCTATTGATAAGAAATTTATCAAGGTTGAAGGTGGTAATGTAAAACGTTTAGGAAAATACAATGCAACTGTGCGTTTGCACAGATCGGTTGTTGTTGACTTAACATTTGATGTTGTTGCAGAAGCATAATATAAAAGGTTAAATATTTTATATAAAGACCGTTCTAAATATTACATTTAGAACGGTCTTTTTTTGTAATCTATGCAATTACATGTTTCAACAATTAAACAATTACTCTTTTAGAATGAAGTACAGACAACTCACAAAAGAACAATTTGAGGAATTGCACGAAGAATTTGCTAAGTTTTTAGCAACACAGCAAATCGATGTGAAGGAGTGGAATGAGATTAAAAAGTCAAATCCAGAAACGGCAGAAGAGGAAATGAATTTGTTTAGTGATGTGGTTTGGGATGATGTTTTGACAAAAACACAGTATTTAGAACATTTTTCATCTACTCATTTAAATTTATTTCGTTGTGATTCTGAAACCATTCAACGTATTGTGGTAACTGTAAATAAATCAGATTTTGATTTTTTAAAACCAGACGATTATCAATGGTTTGTTGATCATTCAAAAGACGATGCTATTGATTATTTTAAAGGGCAAAAAACCTATTTGAAAGAGCGAAATTTAGAATTGTTTGATTTAATAGAAAAGGGGAGTGCTATTGCCAAAGGAGATTTGTATGAAGCAGTTTTTAAGGTGATAAGCCCATCCTAAATCCTTCCCAAAGGGAAGGAATTTTTTAGTGTTGCTTTAAAACAATTACACAATTCAACAATTACACATTTTAACTTTCAACATTCCATATCTTTGCTTTATGACGAAAAAACCAGACCAAGCCTATTCCGATTATATTGCTCCTATGCTTAGTGATCGCCGTAAAGATTTATTTGATAAAATATTAAATCAGCGAACCCGACATTTTACTGTAATTTTAGAGGACTTGTTTCAAAAACACAATACAAGCGCCGTGGTACGGAGTTGCGATATTTTCGGAATTCAAGACATTCATATCATCGAAAATAAGTATAAAAGTTACATGTCTAATCAGGTAGGGAAGGGGTCTCAAAAATGGTTGGATTTTCATCATTACCGCGACAAACAAATCAATACGCAAGACTGTATAGATAAAATAAAAAGTGAGGGCTATCAATTAATAGCTACAACACCACACAATGAATCTTGTTACTTAGCAGATTTTGATATTACCAAGAAATCGGCTTTCGTTTTCGGAGTAGAAAAGGCGGGTGTTTCTAAAACGATGCTCGATCAAGCAGATGGTTATTTAAAAATTCCGATGGCTGGTTTTACTGAAAGTTTAAATATATCTGTTGCTGCTGCTATTATTTTGCAATCAGTTACAGAAAGGCTAAGGTCTTCTGATGTTGATTGGAAATTGAATGATGAAGATAAGTTTTTGAAAAAAGTTGATTGGATGGAGAAAACTATTAAGAGTATTGACAAGGTAAAAGAGCGGTATTACTCTGAATAGATATAATTAAATAAGAGTTCTTTTTTCTTAAATCCTACTCTGATACGTGTACAAATCAAAATAACGTCCTTTCTTTGCAATCAGTTCATCGTGAGGCCCTTGCTCTACAATAGAACCACCCTCAACGACTAATATTTGATCTGCTTGTTGTATAGTGGTCAATCTATGGGCAATTACAAAAGTGGTTCTATCTTTCATCAAAAGGTGTAAACTTTTTTGAATAAAAGTTTCGCTTTCCGTATCTAAATTGGAAGTTGCTTCGTCTAAAATTATGATTTTTGGGTCTGCCAATAAAGCTCTTGCAATAGAAATTCGTTGACGTTGTCCACCAGATAATTTTACGCCACGTTCTCCAATTATGGTATCTAAACCATCATCAAATCGATCGGTAAATTCATTAACATACGCACCTTTTACAGCCTCTAATAATTGTGTTTCTGTAGCGTTTGGTCTTGGAAATAAAATATTTTCTCTAATGGTTCCTTCGTATAAAAAGTCGCCTTGTAATACAACGGCTAACTGACTTCTAAAACTGCTGAGGTTTACTTTTGATAAATCGATTCCGTCTAAAGTGATACTCCCAGAATTCGGATTTAAAAAAGTAGCAGCCAAACCAGCTATTGTTGATTTTCCTGAACCTGATGACCCTACCAATGCTGTAACCGAACCTTTTGGCGCTTCAAATGAAATGTTGTGTAAAATTTCTTTACCTTCATTATATCCAAAACTAACATTCTTAAAAATAATATTACCTGTGATATTTTTGAGTTTAATGGTTCTAACTTCTGGGTTATCTTCTTCAACCATATTCATTAATTCTTGAGTACGATCTAATCCTGCCAATGCTTCGGTTAACTGACTTCCAGTATTTCCCATTTGCACAATAGGTGCAATCATAAATCCTAAGAATAAGGTAAACGAAACAAAATCCCCCATGGTCATGGTGTTTTCCATAATATAATAACCTCCTATCCCCATAATTCCCGTAGAAGCCAATCCCAATAGTAGGGTAGAGGAGCTGTTCATTAAAGCAGTAGCGGTTAAACTCTTTTTCACATTCAAGAACAAGCGTTCTACACCTTTTTCAAAGACTTTACTTTCTTGATCTTCTGCATTAAAACCCTTTATTACTCGAACCCCGTTTAAAGTTTCTGTTAGTCTACCAGTCACTTCCGCATTAATTTTCCCTCGTGCTCTAAAAATAGGACGAATGAATCCGAAAGCCTTCATTGCAATTACTCCGAATACAACAACAGGCACCAATACAAACGCAGTCATAATTGCATTGATTTTAATCAAAATAACTAATGAGATTATAGAGGTAAAAGAACCGCCAATTAATTGTACCAATCCAGTTCCTACCAAATTTCGAACACCCTCTACATCAGACATTACACGAGATACTAGGGCTCCCGATTTGTTATTGTCGAAGAAACTAGTGGGTAGTTTGAGTAATTTTTGTTGAACTTTTGCTCTTAATAATGAAATTAAATGTTGAGCTTCAACACTTAATAAGCGAGTTAAAGAAAATGAAGTAAGTGCCTGTACTATAATTGCTGACACTACAGCTACTAAAAGTAATTTTAGTGCAGCCATGTCTTTAGTCGGAATTACATCATCTATTAAATATTTTGTGGCGTATGGTAAAATTAACCCTGCTAAACTTTTTAAAATAATTAATATCAATCCGATAAATAAAATCTTTTTCCTAGGCCAAATAAATTCTGTAAAAGCCCATGCGAAGGATATTTTTTGTTTACTCATAAAAATGTAGTCTCTATTATTGAGATATTGGATTGTAGTCGTTAGTTCATTAAAATAGTGTTGTTAAATTATAAGAAGTCGACTTTTCCTGAATCTAAATGATAGTAAGCAGGAAGAATTTTTAATTTCCCATTTGATATTGCATCCTTAATAATTGTTGATTTATTACTTAAGTCAGTTGCTGTTAATTCCGCATTTTTCTTAACAATCGTATTTACGTCTGCATTCGCATCACTTGCTTGTATTGCAGGATTTATATGACCCAATAAATGATTTAAATTTTCACCATTGTCTCCTCCAGCAACTGCAGCAGTTACAGCGCCACAACTTTGGTGTCCGAGTACAACAATAACAGAAGATCCTATATTAGCAACGGCATATTCAATACTTGCAATAGATGAAGTATTGGCAATATTACCTGCCACACGAATTACAAATAATTCTCCTAGTCCAGCATCAAAAGTTAATTCAGGAACAATACGACTGTCTGCACAACTCAATATGATAGCATACGGACTTTGACCTGAAGTTAATTTTTCTCTACGAGAACTGTTCTGTAATTTTCCATCTAATTTATCTGTAACAAAACGTTGGTTACCGGATTTTAGTCTTTCTATTATTTCGTTTGAATTCATTTTGTAAAATTTATATTAATAAAATCTACTGTATTTTATATTATACAAAAGTAACTAATTATTTGTCAATTTCTCAAATCAAATATAAGGTTGAATACCTCAATTTAGAAACTTATTTTTACTTCACTTGTGATAATAGTTAATTCGCTATTGAATAAAGTTGTTTCGCTAATAAATGTCTAAAATGAATTGAAGTTTCTATATATATTTGGAGCGTAATAAGAAATGAACTATAAAATTTAGTTCAAAAAAAAGAGAAATCATGAAAATATTAAAGGGGTTAATTTTATTTCTAACCGGTGCCGCAATTATTTCAATTGGAAGATATATAAACAGTTTTTTAATCTCAAAATATTAAAATCATGAATTCATTAAAATCAACATTAGACATAGAACTAATTCAAATGGATTGGAGAAATATAATAAGCATCAATAATTCTGTTGATAAAAACGAATTAAATGAAAAGAGTGAAGATGGTGGTTTTCTCTTTATATAAATAAAAATTAGAAATAAAGTTACAACAGTCTCAAATAATTTTCAAAACAGGTTGTAAAAGAGTTAAAAACCTTGTTTGAAAACAACAAGTTTGGTTAGTTAGTTTTAGGGCTTCTGCGGTGATGGTTAAACATTATTTCAGTAGCCCTTTTTCAATTAAATAATTCTTTAAAAAAATCATTAAAATTTGAGTAACTTTGTTTTAAATATACTACTAAAATCATCATCGTTGAAAGTAATTTATATCAAGCAAAGGGTTATTCTTGCTATTTCTAGTTTAGTTTCACTTCTCGTTAGTGCTCCTAGAATTTTGTCATTTTATGATATTACACATCAGGCAAATAATTCTTTTTCTGAAAGTTCTTATTTAGATATTATTGTTCGTTTTCTTTTCATTTTTAGTTTTTCATGGCTTATTCTTCAATATAATTCTAATTGGATACACCATATTTTGTTTAAATATAATTGGAAAAGGATCGTGTTTGCGATTATTTCTAATGGTGCTTTATCAACTTTTGCTACAAGTTTATTGTTGTTTACGTATCCGTTAATTGTAGGGCAAGAGATACATGATTTCGAGGAAGGGTTGTTCTATTTTATTTATATGGTGGTTGCCTCAGTTTTGTTTTTTATATCCGGAATTTTAAGATTTCAAATTATACACAAGCAAGATATTATAGAAAAAGATCAACTTAGACAAGAAAGTTTAGAGAATGAGTTGAGGGCACTAAAAAATCAGATCAACCCTCATTTTTTATTCAATTCATTAAATTCACTTAATTCTTTGGTGAGGGAAAATGATGCTGCAACAAAATTCATTAACAAGTTATCTTTTGCGTACCGTTATATTTTAAAGAATGGCGATCAGAATTTGGTGTTGTTGGAGGAAGAAGTGCAGTTTTTAGAAAGTTATATTTATTTAATAAATACAAGGTATCGCGATCGAGTTGTTATAGATGTTCAGATTGATAAAAACGTACTTTCTAAAAAAATTCCACCTTCAGGAATTCAGACATTGGTGGAAAATGCAGTGAAGCATAATGAAATTTCTCAAAGCCATCCCTTACTTGTAAAAGTATATATCGATAATGAATTTATTTGTGTTGAAAATAAGATTCGATTGCGAAAAACGCTAGCTGAAGGTACGGGAAACGGCTTGTCTAATTTAGACAAGCGTTATTATTTGTTGAAGAAGAAACATATATCAATTAGTGATGAAAATGGAATTTTCAAAGTAAAATACGAACTAATTTAAGATAGAATTATATGAAAGTAATATTAGTTGAAGATGAAATAGCCGCAAGTGATAATTTAACTTATTTATTGAATAAGATAGATCCATCAATTGAAATTATTAACGTAATTGATTCTGTAAGTGGTGCTATTGATGTTTTATCAAAACCTCATGAAGCCGAACTTATTTTTATGGATATTCATTTGGCAGACGGAATTTCTTTCGAGATTTTTGAAAAGGTTCAGATTAATGTTCCAGTTATTTTTACGACTGCTTATGATCAATATGCTTTAAAGGCGTTTAAAGTAAATAGTATAGATTATTTGCTAAAGCCAATTGTTAAAGATGAACTTTCAGTTGCGCTCGAGCAATTCAAAAGTCGGACGAAGGCAACGGATGTGGATGGTCAGTTAAAAGGATTGTTATCTTTGATTGAAACATCGAAAAAGACCTATAAATCGACTTATTTAGTTCATTTTAAAAATGAACTACGACCTATAAAAACACAAGATTTCGCTTATTTCTATATCGACTCCGGACTTGTAAAGGGGAAAACTTTTAAAAATGAAGCCTATACGTTAGATAAAAAGTTGGAAGATTTGGAAGAAGAATTGAATCCGAATATATTCTATAGAGCGAACCGACAATTTATTATAAACAAGGAAGCCATTGAATCAATTTCTTTTTATTTTAATGGAAAATTGACTGTAAAAGTAGAACCTCCCTCGACCGAACGTATTGTTGTAAGTAAAGCGAAAGCCACAGAATTGAAGGGCTGGATGAATTCGTAAAGTATTAGATAAACTTATTTTTTTAGTTAACAGACTCTAAAACAGGAGTTATTCACAGGTTTGGGTATGTAAATTGCATGATGAGAAAAATTTAACAGTTTTTATAAAAATTCGTAAGCATTCGTGAAACCCGTGTCACAATATATAAGGATGAGTTTGCCCTGCATGTGCGACCTACTCTTTTAAGAATTGAATATTGCGCTTTAAACCCGCATATTTTGTTCTTTTAACAGGCGATTTTTTGAACACCTTTTTAAACACATCTTCCGTAATCTCCTGCCAGTCACCTTTTGTCATGGATAACAAATCTGGATGAGGATTAAATAATGGCTCTAAATGAGGTTTTGAAAAACGGTTCCACGGACAAACATCTTGGCAGATATCACAACCAAACATCCAATCTTCAAATTTACCTTTGACGCTAACTGGAATTTCATTTTTTAATTCAATAGTAAAATATGAAATACACTTACTTCCGTTTACTGTGTTGTTTGGAAGTATTGCACCCGTCGGACAAGCATCAATACATTTTGTGCAAGTTCCACAATGATCTGTTTGAAAAGGATTATCATAATCTAAGTCCAAATCAATAATTAATTCTGATAAAAAAAAGAATGAACCCTGTTCTTTTTGAATAAGTAAAGAGTGCTTTCCTGCCCAACCAATTCCAGATTTTTCTGCCCAAGCGCGTTCCATCACAGGTGCAGAATCTACAAAGGCGCGTCCATCAATCTCTCCTATTTCATTTTGAATGAATTGATACAGTTCTTTTAATTTAGATTTTATCACATGATGGTAATCGTACCCATACGCATACTTCGCCAATTTATAGGAGTCCTTTTTTTGAATTTTTTCTGGAAAATAATTAAACGAAAGAGAAATTACAGATTTAGCACCATCCACCAACAACTTCGGATCTAATCGCTTGTCAAAGTAGTTTTCGAGATAATTCATCTCACCTTGATATTTGTTTTTAAGCCAGCCTTCCAATCTTGGAGCTTCTTTTTCTAGAAAAGTTGCTTTGGCTATTCCGCATGCCGAAAAGCCAAGCCTCAAAGCTTCGTTTTTAATTAATTGAGAATAGTTACTTGCTAAATTCACAGCTTTATTTCGTTCAAATATACTTAAAAATGGCTATTTTTATCAAAATTTTTTTAATGAAAATTGAAGTTTTATTTTTCGGAATTACAGCAGATTTAATCGGAGAAAAGGCTATATCCTTTGATGTTTCAGAAGAAATGACCATAAAAGACATTAAAGAAAAACTTTTAAAAACCTATCCTAAATTAGTGCCGCATCAAAGTTTTACTATGGCTCTAAATATGGAATACGCTGAAGGAAATAACCTTGTTAAAAACGGAGACGCCATTGCGCTCATACCACCAGTGAGCGGTGGTTAAAACTTAAAATAATTTCTTAGGCTTTTTCACATAGCCTTCATCAATTTTAAGTTCCTTCATTTTCGTTCCGGCAACTGCCAATTGATCACATCGCTCGTTTTGTGGATGGTTATTATGTCCCTTCACCCATTTTAATTTGACATTATGTTTTTTGTATTGAATTAAAAATCGCTTCCACAAGTCTGTGTTTTTTACATCTTTAAATCGCTTTTTTTGCCAACCCAAAATCCAGTTTTTCTCCACGGCATTTACCACATATTTAGAATCTGAAATAACAGTAATTTCTACAGTATCCATTTTAATTTTCTCTAAGGCTACAATAACAGCAAGCAATTCCATTCTATTGTTGGTCGTTAGTTGAAATCCGTCAAAAAATTCCTTTTTATACGGTTTTCCTACCCATTCCATTACAATGCCATAACCGCCCTTACCAGGATTGCCGCTACAAGCACCATCTGTATATATGTGTATTTGTTCTTTACTCATTATTTAGTAGAATATTTTCAATCACCTTCGGAAAGTTGTTCTGCTCCAATTCATGAATTTTTGCAGCTACATCATCTGGAGTGTCAGAAAGTTCTAGTGCTGTCTTTGCCTGAAAAATGATAGTTCCTTCATCATAATTTTCATTTACATAATGGATGGTGATCCCGGTTTCCTTCTCTTTATTAGCCACCACTGCTTTATGAACATTCATTCCGAACATTCCTTTTCCTCCATATTTTGGTAGTAATGCGGGGTGAATATTTATAATTTTATTTGGAAACGCCCGTGTTATATGGTCTGGAACTCTCCACAAAAATCCGGCTAAAACAATAAAATCTGCTTCTTTCTCTAAAAAGGAAAGCAATTTTGCTTCATCGTTGAATTCTGTTCTATCAAAAACAAGACTTTTTATTTTTAATCGATTTGCACGTTCTAAAACTTTAGCCTTTTTATTGTTCGTTAACACATAAGACACTTCAACATCTTTGCTTTTTGAAAAATAATCACATATGTTTTCTGCATTGGAGCCTGAGCCTGAGGCAAATATTACAATTCGTATCATCTAAACATCAATTTTATACATAGAGCAAAAAAAAGAATAATTATTAACAATTACGAAGAAAACTTTCAAAAATTCGACTATTTTTTACTTTAGTTGTTCATTTTATACCTTGTAAATTATAGTAAACAAAATAAGTTGTTTATTTTTGCCCCGAATTTAAATTTTAAAATTAGAAAATTATGTCAGACATTGCATCAAGAGTAAAAGCTATCATCGTAGATAAATTAGGCGTTGACGAAAATGAAGTAACCGTTGAAGCTAGCTTCACTAATGATTTAGGAGCAGATTCGCTTGACACTGTTGAGTTAATCATGGAATTCGAAAAAGAATTTGATATTCAAATTCCAGACGATCAAGCTGAAAACATTGGAACTGTTGGTCAGGCTATTACTTATATAGAAGGAGCACAGTAATCTAAAGAATAAACATGCTACGGATTCAATCTCTGAATTCGTAGTGGTTTTTTTAATTATTAAATCATTCATTATGGAGTTAAAAAGAGTTGTTGTAACGGGCTTAGGAGCCTTAACACCTATTGGTAACAATGTTGAAGAATATTGGGACGGATTGATAAATGGTGTTAGCGGAGCTGCACCTATCACTCATTTTGATGCCGGAAAATTCAAAACTCGCTTTGCATGTGAGGTTAAGAATTTTAATGTGACTGATTTCATCAACAGAAAAGACGCACGGAAAATGGATAGATTCACGCAGTATGCCATGGTTGCTGCAGATGAAGCCATTGAAGATGCTAAAATTACAAAAGATACGGTAAGTCCAGATAGAATTGGAGTTATTTGGGGTGCAGGAATTGGTGGTCTTGAAACTTTTCAAAATGAAGTTTTAAATTTTGCTGCTGGTGATGGAACTCCGAGATTCAATCCTTTCTTTATTCCGAAAATGATTGCAGATATAGCCCCTGGGTTTATCTCTATCAAACACGGTTTTAGAGGTCCTAATTTCACAACAGTTTCTGCATGTGCATCTTCTGCAAATGCAATTATAGATGCATTTAATTACATTAGATTAGGGCACGCAGATATGTTTGTTACTGGCGGCTCTGAAGCCGCTATAGCTATTGCAGGTATGGGAGGGTTTGGTGCCTTGCATGCGATATCAGCAAGAAATGATGATCCTAAATCTGCATCTAGACCTTTTGACGCAAATAGAGATGGTTTTGTTTTGGGTGAAGGAGCTGGTGCTTTGATCCTTGAAGAATATGAACATGCTAT
>JAGLDM010000404.1 GCA_023145595.1 Flavobacteriaceae bacterium
CAAGGAATTATTTGGAACATTTTTAGTTATGATCAATTTGGGGTTGAACTCGGTAAAGAATTAGCTCATAAAATTTATGCTGCTAAATAGATTTTCTCTCCAACAATAAAAAATAGATTATTCATCAAACACCTTCTCAAGAAAAAGAAGGTGTTTTTTTAAAAGCAAAATTTAGTACATTTGCTTTTCATAAAAACCAAACAACATTATGATGCAAATGATTCATTCTTATTGGGCATATTTAGTTTTAGCCGTTCTTATTTTAGCAGTTATAAATACAATTACAGGAGTAACATCAAAAAGGGAGTTTAAAGACAAAGACCTTCGCCTTTCCTTGTTTACACTTATATTCGTGCATATCCAATTGTTAATTGGACTCGGTGTTTACTTCTCATCAAACGCATATAAAGTTTTAAAAACATTAGGTATTAAAAATATTGATGCGCAAACAAGACTTTTAGCAGTAGAACATCCTTTTGTAATGATTCTTGCAGTCGTTTTAATAACTATGGGATGGTCTAAACATAAAAAGAAAGAATCTGATACCGCAAAATTTAAAACCATTGCTATTTTCTACGGATTAGCACTTGTTTTAGTTTTAAGTAGAATTCCGTGGAGCAATTGGATTTAATAACATATCAGCCCCTGCTTATAGAGGGTGTGAAATCTTAGATTTAAACTTTAGATCTGCATGAAACTTTTAAAAAAAATCATATCGTATCCTTTGTCAGTTATATTTTATGCCTGCTTTGGATTAACGTTACTTATTTTTCACCCTTTACAATGGTTAGCATTTTCGATTGGCGGAATTCGTTTACACGCAAAAATAGTCTATGCATTAAACTTTGTTTTATTAAAATCGCTACACATCTTAGGAGCGCAAATTTCATTTAAGAACAAACATAAACTCCCTAAGAACACACCGCTTATTATTGTTTCTAATCATCAAAGTTTGAATGATATTACGGCCTTAACATGGTATTTTAGAAAGCACTCACCAAAATTCGTGTCAAAAAAAGAGTTGGAAAAAGGGATACCAAGTGTATCTTTCAACCTTAGAAATGGTGGCAGTGCCTTAATAGACAGAAAAGATACAAAACAAGCGCTTTCCACTTTAAAAATTTTCGGACAATCTATTGAACAAAACAATTATTCTGCCGTTATTTTCCCTGAAGGAACTCGAAGTATAGATGGAAAACCAAAACGATTTTCAGAAAATGGATTAAAAATATTAGTTAAATATGCTCCATCTGCTTTCGTAGTTCCTGTGACTATTAATAACTCTTGGAAATTTTTAAAATATGGTGCATTCCCTATGGAAATTGGAGTTCACTTACAATTAGAAGTGCATGAACCTGTCCCTGTAAATAAATTGAAGTTTTCAGAATTATTTGAAAGAACAGAATCTTCAATAAAAAAGGCTATAATTTCATAAATTATACCTAACCCAAAAGACATATCAACCAATATAGACTGGTTAAAAAAGTTTATAATTAGAGACTCATTTTTTAATAGAAAATGAGTCTTTGTCGTTTAAAAACTGAAACTTTTCTCTAGTAGTAATTAAGTCCTTTTTATTTAAAGTAGATTCAACCATCATCTCTTTATTTTCTATAGAATCAGAAATCACTTTTCCTAACATATCAATCGTTTGTGTATGCCCTACATATTCCAAATTATTTTCATCTGACCCTATTCTATTAACCCCAATTGTATAACACATATTTTCAATAGCACGAGCTTTTAATAAGGTGTCCCAGGCATAAATTCTAGATTTAGGCCAATTCGCTATATAGACCAACAAATCGAAATTATCGTCATTTCGAGACCAAACAGGAAAGCGTAAATCATAGCAAATTAGCGGAAAAATTTTCCATCCTTTATAATTTATCATTGTTCGTTTCGCTCCTGCAGTATAAACCTTATCCTCTCCCGCAAAGGTAAATAAATGTCGTTTGTCATAGGTTTCAATACTTCCATTTGGATGAATAAATACAAGCCTGTTAAAATAGTTGCCAGATTCTTTAATAATCAGGCTTCCCATAATAGCGGTGTTTTTATCCCCTGCTATTTGCTTCATCCAAGACACGCTTATTCCGTTCATAGATTCTGCACATTTTTTTGGACTCCTAGAAAATCCTGTAGCAAACATTTCTGGCAAAATAATTAAGTCAATATCTTCAGAAATCGAATCAATCATCGAACTATATTTTTTAATATTTCCTTGAGGGCTTTCCCAAAGAATTGCAGTCTGAATACTGGCTATGTTTAATTTGTTTGCCATTTTATAAAATTAACTAAATTCTGTTTAAAATTTCAGCAGCCCGCTTAATAGTTTCCTCTTTTTTAGCAAAGCAAAACCGAAGAATTTTATTATCGAGATTATTTACATTAAATTCTGATATCGGTATTGAAGCAAGACCATGTTCTAAAACTAATTTAATTGCAAAATCAACATCTGATTCATTGGTGATTTCTGAATAATCTAATCCTTGGAAATAAGTACCCTGACACGGAATAAATTTAAATTTAGAATTCTTTATCAACGAAAGAAACAAATCTCTTTTCTCTTGATAAAATTGATTCAACTCTAAATATCGAGAAGGCTCTTTCATGTATTCAGCCAAAGCGATTTGGGTTGGATGGTGACAACTAAACACATTAAACTCATGTACTTTTCTAAATTCATCCATCAATTCTTTGGGAGCACAACAATAGCCAATTTTCCATCCTGTTACATGAAATGTTTTTCCGAAAGATGCCGTTACAAAACTTCTTTTCTTTAAATCTGGAAATCTAGAAACACTTTGATGCGTTGCTCCATCAAACACAATATGCTCATATACTTCATCACTAAGAATTAAAATGTTGGTTCCTTCTGTAACTTTCTGCAATTCTAATAAATCCTCTTCAGAAAAAATAGTTCCGCTCGGGTTGTGCGGATTGTTAATCACAATCATCTTTGTTTTTGATGAAATATGTTGTTTTACAATATTCCAATCTGTTTTAAAGTATGGTGCTTCCAACTGAATCGGAACCACTTTCCCTCCATTTAATTCGATGGAAGGCTCATAACAATCATAGGCGGGTTTGAAGATAATAACCTCATCATTATGACGAACAAAAGCAGAGATGGCCGTAAATATCGCTTGAGTTGCTCCAGCAGTTACTGTAATCTCATCTTTTGGATTATAGAATGAATTGTGTAGTAATTCTATTTTTTTTGAAATTTCTTTTCGTAGTTCCATTGCCCCTTCCATAGGTGCATATTGATTACACCCGCTTTCCATAGCCTTAGTAACCATTTGTTGTAATTGAGTGTCACACTCAAAATCTGGAAAGCCCTGCGATAAATTTATAGCATTGTGTTTATAAGCCAAATCGCTCATTATCGTAAAAACACTCGTTTTTACGTTGGGTAATTTTGAATTATGATTCATTAAATAAAATTAATTTCTGTAAATATAAGAAGAAATTTTAGCGGAAATAATGATTTGCTTATTTGAAAAATTGGAGGCTAAATTATTTCCATCTTTTTCAACAAGAAGGAAGCGTTCATGTTTTTACAAATCCCATTCTTAAAGATGTAATCAAAATATAATTCGTCATTAATGATTTCAGCATCGAAATAATAATTTTTTACTTCTTTTAAGTCAATTTCACACAAACTTAAGTCGTGAGTTGCTATAATTCCGGTTGCTTTTGAGCTAACAAGTTTTTCAATAAATTTTCTGGAGCCTATTGCTTTATCTGTACTGTTTGTCCCTTTCAAAATTTCATCTAAAATAATAAAGTAAGGTTCTTTTTTAATAGCATCTACAATAAATTTTAAACGAGTTAATTCGGAAAAGAAATAGGAACTATCCTCGGTTAGCGAATCTGTGGTGCGCATGCTTGTAATTAATTTGACCGGAGAATAATGGCTCTCTTTAGCGCAAACAGGCAACCCAATATTTGCCATTACAATATGTATAGAAACGGTTCTTAAAAAGGTGCTTTTCCCTGCCATATTTGCTCCTGTAACAATAAAAAATTCCTGATGGTTAATTGTTAAATCGTTATCAATCCTTTTCGTCTTATTCACCAATGGATGTCCAAGGCCTTTTGCTTTAAGAACAGAACTACTCTCCACTATTTTAGGAAAAATATATTCTGGGTGATTAAATGAGAAATTTCCGAGAGAATTATATGCGTCAAAAAAGGAAATGACCTCAAACCAGTCTCTAACTTTTGTGTTATATTTCAAGATCCATTGCTCAATTTTATAACTCTGTTTTACATCCCACAGCAAAAATCCATTTCCTAGAAAGGCAAAGAGTAGATTATTTCTATTATCTAGAGCGTCCAAATATTTAGAAAACTCACCAAAAACCGCTGATGATTTCTTTTTATCAGACATTAATTTTTGATGCTTTTCTCTTAAAATTTCAGATGTAAATTTTGTATTCTCTATTTGGTTTAACAATAGTGAATACTGTTTAAAGGTGTCTTTTAATTTGTCTGAATTTGAAGAGAGTTTCGAAATGTTTTTCAGGTATATTCCAGAAATTATTAAGCCCAAGAGTAACCAAATAATGGCAGGAAATGAACTCGTTATATTTAAAAATGAAAGTCCCAATAACAGTGCAGATATCGTCGAAAAAACAACTGGTAGCCAACGCATTATTTTTGGAGTAAACGCATTATATCCCTCTATCCAATTCAAAATTATGGAGGTAGGAGTTTCTGTTTTGATCAAACTTCCGATGCCCGAAAAAAGTTGTCTCCATTCTGGAATTGAAGATAATTCCTTAATAACGTGTTGTCTTTTAACAATCTTTTTTGTCGAATTTTCACTAAGAGCATTTGCCAATGCTTGTGTTCCTTCTTTTATTATGGTTCTATTGATATATTGAAAAAAAGACCCTTTCCCAAATAAATCAATATCTAAACTATAAAAATGCTTTGGATCTTGAAATTCTAATCCTTTTCCCCTATCAAGAAAATCTCCAGACGCTATTTCAATTTCCTCTTTATTAATATGAACGAGGGCTTCCGACAATTTTTTTTCATATTTTATTTTGCCATATTTTTTTAATAAAAAAAGAAAAATTGCGATTCCGATGACGCTTATTATAAGAGTCCTTTGAACCTGACCAAACGAAAGATATATTGCGAATATCGTACTAGCAAAAACTAAAAAACGAATAACACCAAGTTGAACCAATCTTTTCTTGGCTCTTTTAACTGCTGCTTTGTGTTTAATTAATTGTGTTTTATAAAAGGTGTTTGGACTATTCATGTTACAATCTACTTTTAATTTGCAATAAACAAAAAATCTCAAACCTTTATAGGGTTTGAGATTTTTTGTTGAAATACTGAAGCAAGTTCAGTATACTATTTTTCTTATCCTTTTACAGATGCTTTCAAATACTCACGATTTAATCTTGCAATATTTTCCAATGAAATTCCCTTCGGACATTCAACTTCACAAGCGCCGATATTGGTACAGTTACCAAAACCTTCTAAATCCATTTGATGCACCATATTTAACACACGGTCTGTGGCTTCTACTTGTCCTTGTGGCAACAATGCAAATTGTGCAACTTTTGCTCCTACAAACAACATAGCAGATGAATTTTTACAAGTAGCAATACAAGCTCCACATCCAATACAAGCAGCTGCATCCATCGCTTCATCTGCAGCATGTTTTGAAATTGGTATTGCGTTTGCGTCTTGAGTGTTTCCAGAGGTGTTTACAGAAACATAAGCTCCTGCTTGTTGAATACGTTCCATCGCCATTCTGTCAACAACTAAATCTTTAATTATCGGAAAAGCAGTTGCTCTCCAAGGTTCAATATAAATAGTGTCGCCATCTTTAAACGTACGCATGTGCAACTGACATGTTGTAATTTCTCTATCAGGACCATGCGCCTCACCGTTGATGTATAATGAGCACATTCCGCAAATTCCTTCACGACAATCATGATCAAAAGCAACAGGCTCATCACCAGAATTTACCAATTGTTCGTTCAAAACATCCATCATCTCTAAAAAAGACATATGTTCAGAAATATCTTTTACTTTGTAATCAACTAAAGAACCCTTGTCTTGTGGCCCTTTTTGTCTCCAGATTTTTAATGTTAAATCCATATCTTTTTATTTGTATGATCTTTGTTTTAACTCTATATCTTTAAATTCTAATTCCTCTTTATGTAAAACGGCATCTGCTGGCTCTCCTTTATATTCCCAGGCAGAAACATAGGCAAAATCTTTATCATTACGCATCGCTTCTCCTTTTTGCTCACCTTCTTGCACAACACTTTCTTCTCTATAGTGACCTCCACAAGATTCGTTTCTATCTAAAGCATCTTTTGCAAATAATTCTCCTAACTCTAAGAAATCTGCTACTCTTCCCGCTTTTTCTAACTCCAAATTCATTTCGTTAGCATCACCAGGTATTTTTACGTCTTTCCAAAATTCTTCACGAATTGCCTTAATTTCAGACATCGCTTCATTTAAATGCTTTTCATTACGTGCCATTCCTACTTTATCCCACATTACTTTTCCAAGTCGTTTGTGGAAATAATCTACCGATTTTGTTCCTTTATTATTCATAAAGAAATTAATTTTGTCGGTCACTTCTTTTTCTACTTCGTCAAATTCTTTAGAATCGGTTGGTATTTTTCCTGTACGAATATCATCCGCTAAATAACCACCAATTGTATATGGTAACACAAAGTATCCATCAGCCAAACCTTGCATCAACGCAGAAGCTCCTAATCTGTTTGCGCCGTGATCTGAGAAGTTCGCTTCTCCAATACAGTACAAACCGTTTACTGTTGTCATTAGGTTATAATCAACCCAAACTCCACCCATTGTGTAGTGTGTTGCTGGATAAATCATCATCGGAGTTTCATACGGATTCTCAGCAACGATTTTTTCGTACATCTGGAATAAGTTTCCATATTTTTCTTTGATAATTGCTTGACCTAATTTTATAATTTCTTCTTTTGACGGATTTTTAATTCCGTGAATTTTTGCCTGTTCTGATCCGTAGCGAACAAATGCATCAGCAAAGTCTAAATAAACTGCTTCACCTGTTGCATTTACTCCGAATCCAGCATCACAACGTTCTTTGGCTGCTCTTGAAGCCACATCACGAGGCACTAAGTTTCCGAAGGCAGGGTAACGTCTTTCTAAATAATAATCTCTGTTTTCTTCAGCAATTGCTGTAGGTTTTAATTTTCCTTGTTGAATTGCTTTTGCATCTTCAATTTTAGCAGGAACCCAAATACGTCCGTCATTACGTAATGACTCAGACAT
>JAGLDM010000405.1 GCA_023145595.1 Flavobacteriaceae bacterium
TAATTTCAGGTGTTAAATAACTAAGGTCATTTGGTTCATCAAAGAGGCTAAAATAAGTTGATTCCGGTTTTACTTTTTCATGCATTAAATTAATATAGGTTTTGATATAAGGAGATGCATTTCCGTAAACATTTTCGATAAATTCATCAATTAACGCTTGTGAATTTTGATAAGGATTCCACATTAATTGAGCAAGAACCCAGGCTCTAAGGGCTGAAAATTCACCTCCTCCATTATTTGGAACATTATTACCCTGTGCAAACAAACCGATACAACCTTGGTCTGCATAATATCTGACATCGTTTTTAATAGTTTCAAAATTTGGATAGGGTATTAAATAATGTTTAAAATCTGTATAATAATCCCAAATAGTTATGTGATCAGTAATCTCATTCCAGGCTTGTAGCCTTTCTCTATAAACTTTATGGTTATCACAGCCTTCTATTGAATGAGCTGCACAATAATCCATATGGCAAAAACGTATAACAACATTAGATCTTGGTTTGATATTCTTGGGTGGTATTTCACTATATTGATAAGCTAAGGTTTGAATTTTTATTTCAGGATTTGTTTGTAACAGGGTATCTGCAATTGAGTTCACAAATTGTAATAGAGAACCTGAATGGCTCCCCTCTGCATCGTCAATTGCTTTGCATTTTTCGCATTCGCAAAAACCATGGTAATCGTTCTGATCTACTGTAATAAGTCTCACGTCTGGATGTTCTTTTATCCAGTAAAAAACAGTTTTAGTTGCTATTTTTAGAACCTCTGGATTCGTCAAACACAATTGTGCTTCATGCCCTTTTCGTTTACCATCGACCATTGCAAAATATTCGGGATGCTTCTTGAAATATTTATCTGGAGATACCAAACTATAAAATGTATGCGCCCAAGGATAAATTTTATAACCGCCACCTAAAGAATCCGGAGGTGAAGATATAGAAGGATTTAATCTGTTACGAATAGCCCAATCTGTATCATAGGCCTCATTGTACCAAGCCTCACGATACTCAAATACTGGTTTATCTCTTTTGTTTATTGAACTAAAAAAGATTTCTTTAGTTTTTGGTATTTTCTTAAAATCTGGAGTGTACCATCTGCATCCGAGTTCATCTGAGAGGAAAGCCATTACACCATAAAGTGTCCCTCTCGGATTACCGCCAGCGATAAGAATATTCATATCAGAAGTTTTGATGATATATTCTTCCAGCCCAAAAGAACTTGCATCAATATCTTGAATTAGAGTTTT
>JAGLDM010000406.1 GCA_023145595.1 Flavobacteriaceae bacterium
CCAACAGCACAAGCCTGTACTAATAGAATTAGAACAATTATTGCGATATAAATATTAAAATTTCTTTTCATTATTAATCCTCTGATTCTTGTTCTTGATTCAATTTTTCTAAGTCTCGCTTTTTTTCATATCCGGCTATTTTTCCAATAAACACAAAAAGCATCGGGTACATAAATACCCCTAAAAATGTTGCAATTCCCATTCCGCCCAACAAAGCTACTCCCATAACTTTACGAGCTTCGGCACCTGAACCAGATGCAATCACCAACGGAAACACTCCTAAAATAAATGAAAATGCCGTCATTAAAATAGGTCTAAATCGCTCTTTTGCGGCTTCCATAGCTGCATCAAACAAACTTGCTCCATTTTTAAATTCATCAATCGCAAATTCAACAATTAGTATCGCATTCTTCGCTGCCATACCAATCAACATTACAAAAGAAACCTGAGCAAAAATATTATTTTCAAAAGTCGGACTTATCAATCTACCAATCCAAAGAGCAAACAAAGCTCCAAAAATCGCGAATGGTGTTCCCATTAAAATAGACAAAGGAAGTGACCAACTTTCGTACTGAGCTGCTAAAATCAGAAAGACAAAAACGAGTGAAAACGTAAGAATAACCCCTAAAGATCCAGATGCTTTTTCCTCTTGATACGACATTGCATTCCATGTATACCCCATTCCGTTTGGCAGCACTTCTGCAGCAACTTCTTTTAACGCATTTCTTGCATCATCAGATGTATAACCCTCGGCAGGAGCACCGGTAACCTCAACGGATCTATATAAATTAAATCGAGTCGTATAATCGGGTCCCGAAATTGGTTTTACTGAAACAAGAGTTGATAATGGAACCATATCTCCTTTATCATTTCTGATAAAAAATTTATTGATTTGAGATTCATCTACACGATATTCTGGTTCTGCTTGAATATATGTTTTATACAAACGTCCGAATCTGGTAAAATCATTTACATAAGCACCTCCCATAAATGCACCAACAGTGGTATAAAGTTCACTTAACTTCACTCCCAACTTCAATGCTTTTTCCTTATCAATATCCATAAAACGCTGTGGAACTGTTGCCTGAAAAGTGGTTCTTGCACTTGCAATTTCTGGACGTTCATTTGCTGCCTTAATAAATTTCATTGCATTCTCAGAAAGGTATTCCGGAGTGTTTCCTTTCCTGTCTTGTAGCATAATACTATAACCAGAACCATTTCCTAATCCGGGTATTGCTGGGGGTCCAAAAGCAAATGCTTGTGCATCTTTCACTTTAAAATACAATAACTTATTTACCTTATCTATAATTTGATTTGCTGTTAAATCGCGTTCCGACCAATCTTTTAGAGAAACAAATAAGAATCCCGTATTTGAAGTCATTGCACCAGAAAGAATACTATAACCAGTGGCAGTGGTAATAAATTCTACTTCTGGAATTTCTTTTAAAATATGCTCAATTTGTTTACTCACTACATCCGACCGTTGAAGTGATGCTGCATTTGGCAACTGTAAATTCACAAAGAAATATCCCATGTCCTCTTCTGGTATAAATCCGCCTGGAACCATTTTCCCAAAGAAACCTGCAGCCACCGTCATAACGACGATAAAAAGCAGACTCCGTTTCATTTTACGAGTTACGATATTTGCAAAACTCATATAAGAATCGGTTGTTTTATCCATTCCTTTATTGAATTTCCCAAAAAACCATCCCAAAGGTCCTTTATAAGGCTTCGGTTCTTTTAGTAAAATTGAGCATAAAGCTGGACTTAAAGTCAGCGCATTTACAGAAGATACCAATACCGAAACAACAATAGTTATGGCAAACTGCTGGTATAATAATCCGGTGATACCCGCCATTCCTGCTACCGGAATAAAAACTGCCACCATTACAAAAGTAGTTGCTATAATCGGAGCTGTTACTTTAGACATCGCGTCTAATGTCGCTTCTTTCGCTTTCATCCCTTTGGCTATATTCACCTGAACAGCTTCCACCACAACAATGGCATCATCCACCACAATCCCGATAGCTAAAACCAAACCTAATAGCGACAATACATTGACACTAAATCCCAAACTTGGAAAAAATATAAACGCTCCTACTAAAGATACAGGAATTGCCAACGTAGGAATTAAAGTTGCCCTCCAATCTTGGATAAAAATAAAAACAACTAATACAACTAATAATAATGCTATAAAAAGTGTTTCTACAATATCACTAATTCCCGCTTCAATCGCTCTTGTTGTATCTAAAGAGACATCGTACTCAATACTTTCTGGAAAGTCTTTAGCTAGTTCATCCATCTGCTCTTTAACATTTGCGGCTAACTCTAACCCATTTGCTCCGGGTGCTTGATACAATGCAATAATCGCTGATGTCTTTCCATTTACCCTCGGAATCATATTATAGGTTTCTACTCCTAAATTGATCGTAGCTACATCCTTTAATTTTATGTGAGATCCATTAGGAAGTGTTCTTACTACAATATCTCCAAATGCTGCTGCCGAATTAAACCGTTCTGGCAATCGAACAGAATAGGTGAATTCAGTTCCAACAGGTGCAGGTTCTGCTCCAAATTTACCACCAGGAACAATGATGTTTTGGTCATTAATTGCTGAAATAATTTCAGGAACAGTTAAACTCAAATGCGCCAATCTATCTGGCTTTATCCAAATTCGCATTGAATAATCAGATGCTCCTAAAACATTCACACTCCCTATACCTTGAATTCTAGAAAGTTGATCTTTTATATTGATTAAGGCGTAATTTCCTAAGAAATCTTGATCATACCTACCGTCTGAAGTAATGGCGATAAGCATCAAAATATTTGGGAGCGATTTTTCTGTGGTAACTCCCAACTTCGTTACGGATGGTGGTAATTTAGCAGATGCGGCCGATACTTTATTCTGCGCCAATACCGTGTTCATATCAGGGTCGGTTCCAACATCAAAAGAAATTTGAATATTCATAGAACCGTCATTGGCATTGGTTGATTTCATGTATATCATGTTATCAACCCCGTTGATTTGTTGCTCTAACGGTGTAGCCACAGACTCCTCTACACTAATCGCATTTGCACCTGTGTAATTTGCTCTAACCTGAACAATAGGTGGTGTAAGATTAGGGTATTGCTCAATAGGCAAGCCAATCAATGCAACGGATCCAACAATTACAATTACAATAGCAATCACCATTGCTACAATAGGTCTGTGTACAAAAAAATTTCCTTTATCTGCCATGTGCTACCTATTCTTTAGAACCTTCAAATTCAACAATTTTTGGTTTTATAACTAACCCAGACCTAACTTTCTGCAAGCCCTCTAAAACGACTAAATCGTTTAAAGCTAATCCGCTCACAACAACATAAAACCTTCCGCTTTTTTGTCCAAGTTCTATCTGTTTTTGAACTACTTTATTATCTTTATCTACTGTAAATACCGAATAGGCTCCCTGTAATTCTGTTACACATTTTTGCGGAACAAGAATTGCATTCTCTAATTGCGCTCCTCTAATTTTAACACGTGCAAATTGACCTGGTCTAATTAAATTTTTTGGGTTTTGAAACGTACTTTGAACCAAAATTGCTCCTGTAGATGAGTTTACACTTCGGTCAATAAAATTAATATGACCTTGATATTCATAATCGGTACCATCCGCTAATATCAATGAAACTTCTACAGCGTCTTTTTTAGATGATTTCCTTTTCAAATTTTTATCACTATAGTTTTTCGCGAGTTTCAAATATTCTATTTCAGATAAAAAGAACTCCACATGAACACTATCAATATCAGAAACAGTATTCAAAATTACTGGGTTTGGCTCTCTTCCAACAAATTCTCCTACCCTTGCCAAGGTTTTTCCTATAACACCATCGGTTGGTGCATAAACATTTGCATAGCCTAAATTAATTTGTGCATTTTTCAAATTCGCTTTTGCTGCTCTCAGTCCAGATTTAGCCGCATCTCTATTTGCTTTTGCATCGTCTAAATCACGTTTACTCACAGCATTTAATTCAGCAAGGGGTTGAATTCTTGCCAAGTCACTTTCGGCTTGGACTAAATAAGTTTTTGCCTGTGCCACCTTACTTTGCTCTGCAATTACACTTTCTTGAAAAGGGGAAGAGTCTATAACATACAATAAATCTCCTTTTTTTACTCTACGACCTTCCTCAAAATGAATCCCTTCTAAATACCCTTCTATTCTTGCGCGAATAGGAATATCTGTTTGGCCATAGACTTGTCCAACAAAATCTTCATACAACGAAATATTTTTTGGTAAAATCTCAACAACAGCAACCTCTTGAGGTGGCATTGCTTTTTTTGCTTCTTCTTTTTTACATGAAATTACCAATGTCGCCATCATTAAAATCAAAAGTTGCATTCTCTTCATAAATAAGTGTATTAATAATTTATTCAGCATTCTAAATATAATGTAATTAGAACCTAGGAACAATTTTAATTCCGCTAAATTATTTTACAAACATACAACTACAAGGCATATTCTCCTATTAAAATTAAAATTCAAACCAAAAAAAACTGTCTAGATTTAAATCTATAGACAGCCTTTTTAAATCCTTAAATTGCAAAGTAAAAACAGATTAATGGAACTTTAACAATCCTAAATAATGTATCTTTGTCAAAATAAGCCACTCATAACTGAAATTAAATTCCTTAAGGAAATAATCATTATGGATACACTAATAAACACATGAAAATACACTTTTATAAATACCAAGGAACCGGAAATGACTTCGTGATGATTGATAATCGGGAGGGAAATTTTCCAAAAAACGATACGCAATTAATCAATAAAATCTGTGACCGCAAATTTGGAGTTGGGGCAGACGGCCTCATTCTTTTGGAAAATTCTAACACAACAGATTTCAAAATGGTGTATTATAATGCCGATGGGTATGAAGGAAGTATGTGTGGTAACGGTGGAAGATGCTTGGTTGCTTTTGCAAACCAACTGAATGTTATTGAAGAAAAAGCCACTTTTGAAGCAGTTGACGGTTTACATTATGCCACTTTTAAAAAAGGCATCGTAAGTTTACAAATGATTGATGTTGCTACTGTAGAAGCATTTGAATCGCATTCCTTTTTAGATACTGGATCACCTCATCATGTTGCATTTATTGAAGACATTGAAAATTTTGATGTAACCACTAAAGGGAAGGAAATCAGATATGGAAGTCCTTATTTTGAAGAAGGAACTAATGTGAATTTTGCTGAATTGATTGATGAAGATACTATAAAGGTACGAACTTACGAAAGAGGTGTAGAAGATGAAACCTTAAGTTGTGGTACCGGAGTTACAGCGGTTGCAATTGCGGCAAATTTTAGCAATAAATTGAAATGCAACAAAATTAATATTAAAGCCGTTGGTGGCGACTTATCAGTTAGTTTCGATAGACAGAACAATCAATATACGAATGTGATTTTAACAGGCCCAGCCACTTTTGTTTATGAAGGCTTCTTTTAATTCATGAAAACTCTCACCAACAAACATATTAGTTTAAGAGCAATAGAACCAAACGATCTCGCTTTTCTATATCAAATTGAAAATGACGAATCTTTTTGGGCTGTTAGCAATACGCAAAAACCTTTTTCTAAATTTTTATTACAGCAATATTTAGAGAATGCATATCAAGATATTTACCAAGCAAAGCAATTGCGACTAATTATTTTCGAGAATGAATCAAATACTTCTGTAGGAATGATTGATTTATTTGATTTTGACCCAAAAAATTTAAGGGTCGGATTGGGGATTTTAATTTCTCCCAAATATCAAAAGAAAGGATATGCCTCTGAAGCCTTAGAATTACTCATAAAATATACTTTTTTGCATTTGGATACACATCAAATTTTTGCAAATATTGGCGAAGATAATCTGAATAGCATTCGTCTGTTTGAAAATCATGGATTTAAAAAGGTTGGTGTCAAAAAAGATTGGATTTATAGCAATCAAAAATTTAAAAACGAACTACTTTATCAACTTATTAATGAATAAGAAAAAATTATTTCTCACTATTATTACAGGAACTTTTTTAATTGGCTGCGTAGTTGCAATAAATCTCTACTCCAAAATATTTAGTAGCAATGTAAAAAGTGACACCACTATACATATAACGTCAGATTCTGATTTTGCTACCGTACTTGAACTTTTAACACCTGTTTTAGAAAATACAAACTCCTTTGAATGGGTCGCAACAAAAAAGAACTACCCCAATACTATTAAATCTGGAAAATATGTTTTGACATCTGGAATGAATAACAATGAGTTGGTAAATCTATTGAGGAGTGGAAACCAAATGGTTATTCAACTGTCTTTTAACAACCAAGATTCTTTAGAAAAATTAGCGGGTAGAATAGCGCAACAAATTGAACCAGATTCAATAACTCTTCTCACAGTAATGAAAGAATCTTCATTTCTTTCTAAGAATAAGTTTACCTACAGAACTGCTCTAGGCATGTATATTCCCAATAGTTATCAATTCTACTGGAACACATCTGCTGAGAAATTTAGAAGGAAAATGCTGGATGCATACAAGAAATTCTGGACAAACGATAAAATAGCCAAAGCAAAAAAACAGAAACTATCCATTGAACAAGTAATTACTTTAGCCTCTATTGTACAAAAGGAAACCCAAACCGTTTCTGAACGCCCAAAGGTCGCTGGCTTGTATTTAAACCGATACCATCACAAATGGCCGTTACAAGCCGACCCTACGGTGATCTTTGCTATAAAAGAAAAGTATGGACAAGACAAAGTGGTAAAAAGAGTGCTTCTCAAGGATTTAGAAATAGATTCTAAATACAACACCTATAAAATTCAAGGCATCCCTCCAGGACCTATAAGTATGCCTGATATTTCATCTATCAATGCTGTACTAAATCCGGCAAGTCATGACTATTATTATATGTGTGCCGATATTGAAAATTTTGGTCAACATATATTTGCCCGAACTTTAGCACAGCACAACAGAAATGCGGCAAAATATCAGAAATGGCTCAATAAACAAGGGGTTTTGAGGTAACCCAAATACACTTATATGGCTGTTTTTTATCAGGTTAGGGGCTGTATCCGTATTTTAGGACTAGACATAAATTTTGACAAAACTAATAAGTTACAGGCTATTGACAAATCTTTATTTTACCTTTGTAATTATTTACTTTTAAGCATTAATGACAAAGAATATAAATACCCTAAGCCCAAAAGAAAATATTTTAATTAAAGGTGCAAAACTGCATAATTTAAAAAATATTGATGTAGCAATACCAAGAAATAAATTGGTTGTGATTACTGGACTGTCTGGGTCGGGGAAATCGAGTTTAGCCTTTGACACTCTTTATGCTGAAGGACAACGACGTTATGTAGAAAGCCTCTCTTCGTATGCCAGACAATTTTTAGGTAGATTAAACAAACCCAATGTAGACTACATAAAAGGAATTGCTCCAGCAATTGCGATAGAGCAAAAAGTAAACAGTACCAATCCGAGATCAACTGTTGGTACATCAACAGAAATTTATGACTATTTAAAACTTTTATTTGCTAGAATTGGAAGAACCTACTCTCCTATTTCAAATAGAGAGGTTAAAAAAGATACCGTTACCGATGTTATAGACTATGTAAAAGGCTTAGAAAATCGAACCAAATTACTACTCTTAGCAGAAGTTCATATTCCTGAAGATAGAAGTGTTTCAAAAACTTTGACCATTCTGTCTCAGCAAGGTTATGCTCGGATAAAATATAAAGATGAAATTATCAGGATAGAAGATTTCGCAAAAACAGCAGAAGATTCAGCTATTGAAATTGGTCGCGATTTTAAATTGGTTGTAGATCGTATTATTGTTAAACACGATGAAGATTTTTATAACAGATTGGCAGATGCTATTCAAATTGCCTTTTATGAAGGAAAAGGGGCTTGTAGTTTAGAAGATTTAACGTTAAACAATACCGTTAATTTTAGCAATGAGTTTCAATTAGACGGAATGCAATTCTTAGAGCCCAACACACACTTATTCAGTTTTAACAATCCGTATGGCGCTTGCCCAACTTGTGAAGGCTACGGAAATATTATCGGAATTGATAAAGATTTAGTAATTCCAAATACAGGATTATCAATATTTGAAAACGCAATAGTTCCATGGAAAACTGACTCTTTTAGGGAATACAAAGACAACCTAATAGACAATGCTTATAAATTTGACTTCCCTATTCATCGCCCTTATTTTGAATTAACGCAAGATCAAAAAGAATTACTTTGGAATGGTAATAAATATTTTGAAGGTTTAAATTCATTTTTTAAAACTCTGGAATCAAAAAGTTATAAAATTCAATTTAGGGTAATGCTTTCTCGTTATAGAGGAAAAACGAAATGTACTTCTTGTAGCGGAAAAAGATTACGAAAAGAAACGAATTATATAAAAGTAGCCGGAAAGAATATTTCTGACATGGTTGAAATGCCTTTAGACGAATTACAGGATTTCTTCATAAATATTGAACTTAATGAAAACGATTTCGATATTTCAAAACGACTACTTACGGAGATTAAAAACAGATTAGCATTTCTAACCGATGTTGGCTTAAATTACCTGAGCCTAAATAGAACGTCAAATACACTGTCTGGCGGCGAAAGTCAGCGAATAAATTTGGCAACTTCATTGGGGAGTAGTTTGGTTGG
>JAGLDM010000407.1 GCA_023145595.1 Flavobacteriaceae bacterium
TTAATAGAATATCCCGATAATGTGTTGCAAAATGGAGATCTAGTTTAAATATAAAAAAAAGCAAACCAAAAAACAAAGAGGCAAGAATCCCACCCGTAACAGCTTCTGGAATATTATATCTACGGAGAATATTAATCTTTTTATTTGTGTATTTTCCTAAAAAAAGGACTAAAACAGCGATAATAATTGTTTGTCGCGAGTCGAATTCCATAGCCCTAAGTCGTTTTAAAAATTTGATTAATACCTTTGCCTGTTGTTGTTGTTAGGGTTGTAAAAAATAATTTTTTGAGGGGAGTTATACTTCAAATATAGATAAAATTTATTAATTTCAATAAGAAAGTTGAAATTACCTGATTAGTTATCAGTAAGTTGCTTTCAAGAAGAGTCCCTTAAATTCTTAATAAATAAGTTAGAGTTAGGTGTTTTTCTTTGAGAGAAAACTTTCAATAACCACCGTTCCTAAAATTAAACCTCCTCCAATTGCGGTATTCCAGGTCGGAATTTCATTCAAGAAAAAGAAAGCAATAATAATTCCGAATATTGGTTGAACACTACCAATAATACTTGCAGTTGCCGCAGTAAAATTCTTTAAACTTTTCACAAAAAGCGTGTGTCCTAAAGCAGTGGTTATCACAGCCAATAAAAGCAGATATGGATATTGGGTTTTAATTTCAGAAGTGTCAAAATAAAATAAGGTTGGAAAAAGGACAACGGTTAAAATGAGCAACTGATAACCCATAATCATACTGCTATCATATTTTGCTGTGTATTGCTTGGTAATTAAGTTTCGTATTGCATAAAACACCGCTGATAATACACCAAATAAAATTCCTTTAACATGAGTGCTTTCAAAATTTAAATCGGGTGCTAGAATAAAAACTCCTACGAGAATCATAAACCCTAAAAGGATGTGAATTGGCTTAAGTTTTTCATTGCTAAACAAAGGTTCTAAAAATGCTGTAATTACAGGAAATGTAAAAAGTGATAACATTCCAATAGCAACATTAGACATTTTAAGAGCTAGGAAATAAGTAATCCAATGTGCTCCTAAAAACAACGCACTTATCAAAAAAAGTAGTCGTTCTTTTGAAGGGAATAGAACGAGCGGAATTTTTTGAAACCGACAATAACCAAACAAAAAAACAGCACCTATAAAACTTCGCCACCAGATGATAACAGGCGTTGGCATTGCTATAAATTTTCCTAAGGGACCAGAAGTACCCATAAGAAATGCAGCAAGAACTAGAATGAATATGTTTTTGAGGTGTTGGTTTTGCATTTTAAATAGTACTCAAAACAGTTA
>JAGLDM010000408.1 GCA_023145595.1 Flavobacteriaceae bacterium
AATCATCAAATGGAAATGGCAACAAAGGCTTCTCAATTATCATGGGTTCGTTATGATGGTGGTCTAACAAGTTACTTAGAAGTATTAACTTTACAAAGTTCTCAGTTCTCATCAGAATTAAAAGCTTCAGAAGCCTTTAAACAACAAATGATATCTATAGTTCAACTTTATGAAGCCTTGGGAGGTGGATGGATTCCTGAAACTAAAAATACAGAAACAACCAATTAATAATTTAACCTAAATATAAATTTTATGAAAACACAAGATTCAAGTCAAGCAATCGATGTCTATATTAAAATAGTCGTGCTATCTGTCTTAATTGTTGCTAGTTATTTAATTGCAAAACCTTTTTTATTACTCATTATTTGGGCAATCCTAGTTGCAGTAACATTGTTTCCTTTTTATGAAAAAGTTCTTAATTTATTCAAAGGGAAAAAGAAAGGGTTGGTTACAACCTTATTTGTTGTTGCACTTCTAGCCATTATTGTTACCCCGACTGTTAATATAGCTAGTTCGGTTGTTGATTCATCCAAAGAAATAATAAGTAGTTTTAATGCAGGTACCATAGAAGTTTCTCCACCAAATCAATCCGTGAAATCTTGGCCACTGATAGGAGAAAAAATATTTACTGCATGGAATAATGCATCAATAGATATTCAAGGGTTTATACAAAAACACCCTGATGAAGTAAAATCTTCAGCAGGTTGGTTCTTTGATTCTTTTACCGGACTAATAGGGTCGGTATTTTTATCTTTAATCGCTCTTATTATTGCTGGAATATTTATGTCTTCTGCTAAAGGTGGATATAAAACTGGTTTGGCTTTTGCAGAGAAGATGATGACTGGTAAAGGCGAAGAGATTATGAGTATGTGTATAAACACAATTAGAAGCGTTGTAAAAGGAATTTTACTAGTCGCAATAATCCAGGCTATTCTTGCTTTTATCGGTTTTCAAATGATTGGATTATCTATGGCTGGAATTCTTGCTATTATAGTAATGATCGGGGCTATTATCCAGATTCCTGTAACATTGATTGTGATTCCTATTATCATTTTTGTATTCTCTTTTGCAGATACGACTCCAGCCATCATATTTACAATTTATATTATTATTGTTTCCCTGTTAGATAATTTCTTAAAACCGATGTTATTGGCAAAGGGATTGGAAACTCCAATGATCGTAATTTTGATTGGTGCGATTGGCGGAATGATGTTTTTGGGAATTTTAGGATTGTTTATTGGTCCCGTAATTTTAGCTATTTCACATAGGCTATATACAAATTGGGTAAATCCCGATGCTACAATTTAAAATAAAAATGGCTGCCCGAAAAGGCAGCCATTTTTATTTGTAATAAATATTTTCACAGTACTTCAATTTTTAATTTTTCAATCCTTCAATATTTTTCGGATAGGCACTGGTGCTTGAATTCCGGCTTCTTTTAATTTAGAAAATATCTCTAATGCAATCTCATGATCTATCGTTATTGTTTCAGAAAAAGTAGACCAATACCAAACTTCAAACATTAAATTACCATCCTCTTCATACCCCTTAAAAAAGACTCTAGGCAATGGATCTTTATATGTTTTTGGATGTTTTGTAATAATTTCAGTTAACATTTCAATCATTTCTTCTGGATTAACATTTGCAGAAGTTTTTATAAACTTTTTACTTCGCCTATCTCTGTTGGATAATGTCCAATTAATAACTTTTTTGGAAATTAAATCACCATTTGGAATAATAGCTTCATAACCCGAATAGGTTCTTACATTGGTAGATCGAACTCCAACCCGTGTTACAACTCCAAATTCACTATCAACTTCTATTGCGTCTCCAATATTAATTGGTCTTTCAAAAGCCAAAATTAGGCCTGCAATAAAATTCAAAACAACATTTTGTAATCCAAACCCAATACCAACACCTAAGGCACCAACTATAAATCCTAATTTACTTAAATCAATCCCTGCTGCAGTAAATCCACCATATAATCCAAAAGTGATTAAAAATATTCTAAGCAGCAATGAAATTGCAGGAGCAATTCCGCGAGGTAATAAAGCAATCATCCATTCATCTTCAAAAATAGAAGAAACAAGTTTTGCTATTAAAACAGCTGTCATAAAAATTCCGGTAAAGGAAAGGATTCCTCCCAAAGAAATATTCATTTCTCCTATTGCCCATGTGGTCTCCAAAGAAGCGTTTAACCATTCATTAAATAAATCTCGAACTTCAAAACTGACACTAGTAATATATAACCAAAGCAGCATCCCTACCCAAAACAAAATTGGCTGAATTCGTTTATGAGCAGCGTTAACAATAGTAGAAACGGCTTGTAAACCATAAGTTCGTCTCAATTTAAAAATAAGCACGAAAATGCTTGTGGTCACTTTAACTGACAAGTAAATCACCATCAACAAAATAGTTGAAGAAATAACCCCACTAAATACAAATTGAGAAAGACCTACCATTCCAATTATATTTGCTATAAAAGCACCAAGTAATAAGACTATATAAAAGGATGAAACAACAATAAATAGTTTATGAATACGAACAAAATCATTTCGATTTTCTCTTATTATTTTCTTACCCCACCAAAGTGCAATAGCTAAAATTATTATTTCTATGAGCAACAACACTCTAATTAATAAAGAGGAATTATCAATATAGGATTCCCCCAAAGAAATTAAATAAACTGCGAAAAGCAATCCTAAAAATATAGAGAATCGTTTATTTGTTAATTTTGGTAATAATACAAACGTACTTATTAATAAAATCGTAATAAAGGCCTCTGTCATAAACGGAATTAGTTCCTCATAAAAAAAGACAGATAGCAATACACCAACTACAATTGACGCTGCAATATAATGCTTAAGAATAATCACAGACTGAATTTCAACTGGGTTCGACAGTGTACTAAGTTCAGCTTTCCATTTTCTTTTTACGAGAATTAAAACGACCATAAGACCTATAATAAATCCTAATTGAAAAATGACTGTTTTAATATTTTGAAGTAAGAAACTTTGTGCATGACCGATGTCTTCTTTAAATTTAAAACTTCCTTTTTCGTTATTTACGATATCCTCATTGGGTGGATTTGAGTTTTGATTCCAAATAGGATTGGAATCAAAAACAAAATAATCCATTCTTAAGTTCAATTCTGATTTAGATAATTCAGCAAGAAATTCATCAATAACAATTACTATGGATGTTAGTCGTTTTTCAATATCAAATACTACAGTCATCCTAGAAGCTGTAATTTTCACAATTTCTTGAAGCGATTCCAAAACCGCATCTATACTTTTAGCAACTTCTTTTGATCCTGAATTTTCAACAAGATTTTCTTTTGTTTTAGTCCATTTCTTTATTTCCAAAAGGAGTTCTTCATTAATTGAACTGATCTTTATGGTCCGCTTGTTAATTATTTCCTGATATTTCTTTAATTCGGCTCTATGATGTAACCATTGAACTTGATGTACCCTTAAATCTCTTTTATTAATTTTCTCAATATTTTTTAACAGTGAATCTCTTTTATATTTAATTGTACTGTCAGCAATGGTAAGAAGGGAATCAACTTCTGAAACTTCTGCAATTGGTTGTAGAGCGCTTTTAAGATCGTAAATTCGCTGACCTATTTTTTCAGTTTCTATAGAAAGTTTATCAATAGAAATAGAATTTTCTGGAGCAGGACTTATTTCATTTTGGGAATAGAGACTGCTTGCTAGGAGATTTAAAAATAAAAAACAACTAAATAGAAGTTTAAATATTTGTAAGATATAACGTTTATTCATTTTTGTTTTTTTTCTTCATTGCAATATATCCAATTTATTAGAATATAAAAACGTGTTTTAACTTCCCTTATTTTTTTACAAAAAAAGAGCATTCAACAAAGAATGCTCTTATAATCTATAAAATGATTTTATTTATCCTCTCGAATAATTCGGAGATTCCTTTGTAATTGTTACATCATGAGGGTGGCTTTCTGCAATACCAGACGAGGTGATTTTTACAAACTGAGCTTCTTTTTGAATCTCAACATCTTTAGCACCGCAATACCCCATTCCGGCACGTAAACCGCCAATAAATTGATGCATTGTTTCCTCTAGTTCTCCCTTATAAGGAACGCGACCTACAATACCTTCTGGAACTAATTTTTTAATATCATCTTCAACATCTTGAAAATAACGGTCTTTTGACCCTTGTTTCATGGCTTCTACAGAACCCATACCACGATAAGACTTAAATTTTCTTCCTTCAAAGATAATAGTTTCTCCTGGAGATTCTTTAGTTCCTGCTAACAATGAACCTAACATTACAGAATCTGCACCTGCTGCAATTGCTTTTGGAATATCACCTGTATAACGAATTCCTCCATCTGCAATTACCGGAACACCTGAACCTTTAATAGCTTCTGCAACTTGCATTATAGCCGATAATTGCGGAAATCCTACTCCAGCAACAACTCTAGTAGTGCAAATTGATCCTGGACCAATTCCTACTTTTACAGCATCTGCTCCTGCTTCTACTAAATATTTAGCAGCTTCTGCAGTTGCAATATTTCCAACAACGATATCTGTATCTGGATAACTTGCTTTAATTTCTTTTAAAACCGTAACCACACCTTTGGTATGACCATGAGCTGTATCAATTATTAACGCATCAACACCTGCTTTAATTAAAGCGGCTGCTCTCTCTAAAGCATCTCCAGTTACTCCAATTGCAGCAGCAACACGTAACCTACCAAATGTATCTTTATTTGCATTCGGATTTTCCTTTACTTTAATAATGTCTCTAAAAGTAATTAAACCTACCAGTTTATAGTTATCATCAACAACTGGTAATTTTTCAATTTTATTTTCTTGTAAAATTACTTCAGCTTGTTTTAATGATGTGCCTTTAGAAACAGTCACTAAATTTTCTGTAGTCATAATATCAGAAATTTTACGCGAATTGTTTTTTTCGAAACGTAAATCTCTGTTGGTTACAATACCTATTAGTTTTTCTTCTTTATCTACAACTGGAATTCCTCCAATTCCATATTCCTTCATTAATGACTTCGCATCAAATACAGTGGCGTTTTTACCAACGGTAATTGGTTCTATAATCATTCCCGATTCAGAACGCTTTACTTTCTTTACCTCTGCGGCTTGCTGCGCAATGGTTAAGTTTTTGTGTAATACGCCTATTCCACCCTCACGAGCCATAGCTATTGCCATTGCCGATTCTGTAACCGTATCCATGGCTGCAGAAACAATAGGTGTATTAAGTGTTATGTTTCTTGTGAATTTTGTTTGTAAGTTAACCTCTCTTGGAAGTACTTCTGAGAATGCTGGAATTAACAATACGTCATCGTATGTTAACCCTTCTCCGACAAATTTAGATGAATTTGAAATCATGATGCAATTAAGATTTAATTGCGTGCAAATTTATAGGTTTTAATTGAATATATACTATTTTTAAAGGACGATTTCTATCTAATCTTTAAATTAGTCGCGATAGATGAAACAAACTAAAGTGTATCAAGTAATTAGAAACGCAATTAGAAACGACTCCTTTATGACTTTTTTAAAAGTTGAGAAAAAATAATTAAAGTGGCTGCTGTAAATGAAAAAGTCATCAATATACCAGAAATCATAACAATATATTTAAACCACAAAACACCTGTCCACATGATATAAATTCCGCCAAAAGTTAACAGCACCGAAATCAATGGTTCAAACATTAAAAAGTGCTTAAATTTTTTGTTAATACTTGTAGTTGATAAAATTAAGGACAAAACAAAAAAGATGAGTGATAGAGAAAGTATATGATTATGTACCAAAGTTAAAATCTCTCTATCAGATTTTTTAAAAAGCATCACATCGGCATCTTCATCGAGTTCATTCCCTAAATATTGCTGTTCTATACCTTCTGGTTCCAATTTAGTAGTATCGTTAACAAACAATAATCCAGTATAAAAACCGATACTCAATATAACTAGAAATATTGCTATTAATCCTTTAATCTCTTTTGGAAAACTATGAATACTACCGTGTACAATCATTTATATAATTTCTTTTTGTCGTAAATAATTAACAGATTTCAACAAATCATTAATAGCAATGGTTAATGCTCTTGCCGAAATAGTTGCTCCAGAAATTGCTTTGATATCATTTCCATACTGAATATCACTGTTTTGATCAAGTCCAATAAATTGTTTTAACCAACGT
>JAGLDM010000409.1 GCA_023145595.1 Flavobacteriaceae bacterium
AAGATGCAACAGCACAGATGGCATTATTGCAATTTATGCAAGCGGGTAAAACCCAAGTTGCAGTTCCTACAACGGTACATTGTGATCACTTAATTCAGGCTAAAATGGGTGCTGATAAGGATTTGCAAAATGCATTGAACACAAGTAGTGAGGTTTTTAATTTTTTAGCATCTGTATCTAATAAGTACGGAATTGGTTTTTGGAAACCAGGAGCAGGAATTATTCATCAAGTAGTTTTAGAAAATTATGCATTTCCTGGAGGAATGATGATTGGAACCGATTCTCATACAGTAAATGCTGGTGGATTGGGAATGATTGCTATTGGTGTTGGAGGTGCTGATGCTGTTGATGTAATGGCAGGGATGCCGTGGGAATTGAAATTTCCAAAATTAATAGGTATTAAGTTAACCGGAAAATTATCTGGATGGACAGCCCCTAAAGATGTTATTTTAAAAGTTGCAGGGATTTTAACTGCTAAAGGAGGAACAGGATGTATTGTTGAGTATTTTGGTGAAGGAGCCATAAATATGTCTGCAACAGGAAAAGGAACTATATGCAATATGGGGGCAGAGATTGGAGCAACAACTTCAACTTTTGGTTATGACGAGTCTATTGAACGTTATTTACGTTCTACAGGTCGTGATGATGTAGCAGATGCTGCTAATGGAATAGCACCTTATTTAACAGGTGATGCCGAAGTATATGCTAACCCAGAACAATATTTTGATCAAGTAATTGAAATTAATTTAGATGAATTAGTGCCGCATTTAAACGGACCTTTTACACCAGATTTAGCAACTCCAGTTGGTGAAATGACTGAGAAAGCTAAAGCAAATGATTGGCCTTTAAAAGTTGAATGGGGATTGATAGGTTCTTGTACAAACTCATCATACGAAGATTTGGCGCGTGCAGCATCTGTTGCAAAACAAGCCGTTGATAAAAAATTAGTTACAAAAGCAGAATTTGGAATTAATCCTGGTTCTGAACAAGTAAGATATACTGCAGAACGCGATGGACTTTTAGATGCATTTAAAGATTTGAATGCTAAAATATTTACCAATGCTTGTGGACCCTGTATTGGTCAATGGGCAAGAGAAGGAGCAGATAAAGAAGAAAAAAACACAATCGTTCATTCGTTTAATAGAAATTTTTCTAAAAGAGCTGATGGGAATCCGAATACGCATGCATTTGTTGGTTCGCCATCAATGGTAGCAGCAGTGGCAATTGCAGGTCGATTGGACTTTAATCCATTAACAGATTCTTTAATCAATCAAGATGGAGAAGAAGTGATGCTAGAAGAGCCAAGTGGTTTGGAATTACCTCCAAAAGGATTTGATGTGGAGGATGCAGGATTTGTTGCTCCAATTAACGATGGAAGTGGAGTAGAAGTTGCGGTTTCTGAAACATCAGAAAGATTGCAATTGTTAACTCCTTTTACTCCTTTAACAAATGAAATTAACGGAGCAAAATTATTGATAAAAGCATTTGGAAAATGTACTACAGATCACATTTCTATGGCAGGTCCATGGTTGCGATTCAGAGGACATTTAGATAATATTTCAAATAACTGTTTGATTGGTGCTGTAAATGCATTTGGAAAAGCAACAAATAAAGTTAAAAATCAATTGACAGGTGAATTTGCACCAGTGCCAGACACAGCACGTGCTTATAAAGCAGCGGGTGTAAAATCAATCGTTGTTGGTGACCATAATTATGGTGAGGGTTCTTCTCGTGAACACGCTGCAATGGAACCTCGTCATTTAGGTGTGGCTGCGGTAATTGTGAAATCTTTTGCTCGTATTCATGAAACAAACTTAAAGAAACAAGGAATGTTAGGGTTAACATTTGCTAATGAAAGTGATTATGATTTAATTCAAGAAGATGATACATTTAACTTTTCTGACTTGAATGAATTTGCCCCAGGAAAACAATTAACATTGGATGTTGTTCATGGTGATGGATCAACAGACTCAATCAAATTGAATCACACTTATAATGCGGGTCAAATTGAATGGTATAATGAAGGTTCTGCCTTAAATCTTATCAAGAAGCAAAACGTTTAATAGCATTTTTTAAACATATAATTATTTAGAAAACTCATGTATTCGCATGAGTTTTTTAATTTTCACATAAAGCCTCATTTTTGATATTTTTAGGATGACCTTTTTTTTGTAAGGAAACAAAAATAATCCTACTAAGTCATAATAAAATCTTCACACATGAAAATATCAAAATCTCAACGTTCCAATATTATTTTTGTTTTAATTTTAGGAATAGTATTTTTCACACCTATAGGTGGTCAAATTAAGGAATTTGCTTCGAAGATGTTAGCCTTTTCTCCTTCCATAGAAGATGTAGAAGATAGAGTGGTGCTAAATAATTACCAGTGGAATTTAAAAGGTCAAAATACCGATGACATAAACTTTAACGATGTAAGGGGTAAAGTGGTGATTGTAAATTTCTGGGCAACTTGGTGTCCGCCTTGCAGAGCCGAAATGCCTAGTTTTCAAAAACTATATGATGATTATAAAGATAAAGTTGTTTTCTTGTTTGTTACCAACGATGATGTTAATAAGGTAAAGGGGTTTATGAAGAAGAACAACTATGATTTACCATCTTATAATGAGTATAATAGGTCTCCTTCGGCTTTTAATGTGAGTAGTATTCCAGCCTCGTATTTAATTGATAAAAAAGGGGCTATTATTATAGATAAAGTTGGAGCAGCAGATTGGAATAGTGATAAAGTTCGTGAATTATTAGATGATTTATTAGCAGAGTAGGTGTTAGAAATTTATATAGCCTAAAACTTTTTCCGTTTTAATTCAAAATCTTTACCAAGATAGACTCTACGAACCGTTTCGTCTTCGGCTAATTCTTCTGGAGTTCCTTCTTTTAATATACCACCTTCAAACATTAAATAAGTTTTATCGGTAATTGCTAAAGTTTCTTGAACGTTATGGTCTGTTATTAATATTCCTATATTTCGATCTTTTAAATGTGCCACGATACTCTGTATATCTTCAACAGCAATTGGGTCAACTCCGGCAAAAGGCTCGTCTAATAAAATAAATTTTGGGTCTGAGGCCAAGCAACGCGCAATTTCAGTTCTTCTACGCTCTCCACCAGAAAGTAAATCACCTTTGTTTTTACGTACGTGACCTAAACTGAACTCTTCAATTAAAGATTCCATTTTTTCTCGTTGTTCTTTTTTTGTGCGATTTGTAAATTGTAATACTGATAATATATTATCTTCTACCGTTAACTTTCTGAAAACTGAAGCTTCCTGTGCCAAATACCCAATCCCTTTTTGGGCTCTTTTGTACATAGCATCTGTAGTGATATCCTCATTATCAAGATAAATATTTCCTCCGTTAGGTTGTATCATTCCAACTATCATATAAAAAGAAGTCGTTTTACCAGCGCCATTAGGCCCTAATAAACCTACGATTTCTCCTTGTTTTACTTGTAAAGAGATTCCTTTAACAACCTTTCGGGTCCCGTAAGTCTTTTGAATATTATCGGCTCTAAGTATCATAGTTCTAATTAAAAGTGTTGATTATTACAATATTAATAAATATTTATGAGAATACTATTTTAATAAAATTAGAGTTTTCTCAATTCTTTCGCCGCTTGTTTCTCTACTCTTTTAGAAATTAGAATACTAATTTCATACAATACCATAATCGGTATAGTTACAATTACTTGGCTGGCAATATCTGGCGGAGTTATAATAGCTGATAATGTTAGTACTAAAACCAAGGCTATTTTTCTGTATTGTTTTAAAAAATCTGAAGTTACCAGTCCTATTTTTGTTAAAAAATAAATTAGAACAGGTAATTCAAACATTAAAGAAACCCCGAGTATGGTATTGGTAATTAGGTTTACGTGTGTTTTAAAATCAAACTTATTCTCGATCATATCCGAAATTTGAAAACTATAGAAAAAAGAAACTGACAAGGGTGCTATTACATAATAACTAAACAAGACACCAATAAAGAATAACACAGATGCGTAAAACATAAATGCACGTGATTTTTTTTGCTCTTTTTCATGTAGTCCAGGGCTAATAAATTTCCACATTTCCCACAATACATAAGGGAATGAAACAACGAGACCGAGTATTAAAGAGGTCCAAATTAAATTCATTAATTGTCCAGTTGGCGATAAACTTTGTAGGTTCGATTCAAAAGAGATGTTACAAAAATCGCTTTCAAACCCTATAAATTGAGCTCCTTGACAGAGCCATTGATAGGTTGGGAAATCACCATTTAAATGAGCAAATAAAATTTTATCATAAATATAGCCTGCAAATGTAAAGATTGCAATGGCAACAATAAAAATTGCAAGTGTAGCTCGTATTAAGTGCCAACGTAATTGTTCTAGATGATCTAGAAAAGACATTTCTTTTTGACTTTCGGACATTTTAAAATATTACTTTTTTAAATTATATAGTGGATGCATACAGATCCAGTATAGGTGTCTTTATTTTTAACTGATTATTCTCCCGTTACCACTAAAGTTTTAACAGCCATGGCGCTATAGGTGTTGTATTGAAAAGGTCAGGTGTTTTAATTGTGAATAAGTTTTATTAGATTTTCAAAAGAATCAACAATAAAAATGATTAAATTCGCATTTCTATGAAATTGGTTGAATTAAAAAAAAGTTGTATCTTTAGTTGCAAATGTATCTAAAAATAGATTAATAACATGCAAGTTTGTGGAGGAAAATGATTTAAGCGGAGCACTGAAAAAACATTTCGGGTTTTCACAGTTTAAGGGGTTACAAGAAGAGGTTATTATGAGTCTTATGGCTGGTAATAACACGTTTGCAATTATGCCTACGGGAGGTGGTAAATCTATTTGCTACCAGTTGCCAGCATTAATGAAAGAAGGGACTGCAATTATTGTTTCACCTTTGATTGCTTTGATGAAAAATCAGGTTGATGCAATTCGCGGAATTTCATCAGAACACGGGATAGCACATGTGTTGAATTCGTCTTTGAATAGAGGGGATATTGCAATTGTAAAATCAGATATAGAGAAAGGAATTACTAAGTTATTATATGTTGCTCCAGAATCTCTAACAAAAGAGGAATATGTTGATTTTTTAAAAAAACAAAAAATATCTTTTGTTGCTATAGATGAGGCACATTGTATTTCTGAATGGGG
>JAGLDM010000041.1 GCA_023145595.1 Flavobacteriaceae bacterium
ACGACCGTAGAGCTTACGAGTGGGATACTGTAGTAAAAATGACTCTAATTATTAGAGATATAATGATAGGTAACCCTAAGCTTAAAGAATTGGGTTACGGCGAAGAGTCACATGGTAAAAATGCTATAGCAGCAGGTTTCCAAGGACAACGTCAATGGACAGATCATATGCCAAATGGCGATTTTCCAGAAGCAATTTTAAATTCTTCTTTTGACTGGAATGGAGTGCGTCAAGCATTTATGATGGCAACGGAGAACGATAGTTTAAACGGAGTATCGATGTTATTCGGACATCTATTAACTAATACTGCTCAAATATTTTCTGATGTAAGAACCTATTGGAGTCCCGCTTCAGTAAAAAGAGTTACAGGAAAAGAATTGACAGGAAAAGCGAAAAACGGAATTATCCATTTAATAAATTCTGGATCAACAACCTTAGATGCTACGGCAGAACAACGCAATGAAGCGGGAGAACCAGCAATGAAACCTTTTTGGGATATTACTGATGCTGAAGCCCAAAAATGTATGGATGCTACCGTATGGCCACAAGCCGTTAAAGAATATTTTAGAGGTGGTGGATACTCTTCTCAGTTTAAAACGGATGGCGAAATGCCAGTAACGATGTGCCGAATTAATTTGGTGAAAGGAGTTGGACCAGTTTTACAAATTGCTGAAGGATATACGGTTGTTTTAGAAGATGATGTACATAAAACATTAGACGAAAGAACAAACCCTACGTGGCCAACAACTTGGTTTGCACCAACAATTACTGGTGAAGGCGCATTTAAAGATGTGTATTCTGTAATGGCAAATTGGGGAGCCAATCACGGTGCTATTAGTTATGGGCATATTGGAGCGGATTTAATTTCTTTAGCATCTATGCTTAGAATTCCGGTGAATATGCATAATGTAGCAGACGAAAATGTGTTTAGACCAGCACTATGGACATCTTTTGGAACAGATAAAGAAGGACAAGATTACAGAGCATGTGATGCTTATGGCCCTCTTTATGGAATGAAATAAGAGAATAAAAGAGAGGTGTTTTCATTGATAGTGAAGACACCTCTCTTTATTTTTTTAACTAAAATAAGTCATAACTCTAATTTTTATAGACTTTCATCTATTTGGATGACTTTGGTCAGGATGGATTTTAAATCAATTTATTATAAGAAACTAAATCCAATTCCAAAATTTAAAATTGGTAATCCAAATCCTGCTGAAATTGGATTTTTTTCGATGTAAATATCTCCAGAAGAACTTGTGAATATAGCCCCTTCAGGAACATTTCCAAATCCGTAGCCTGCTTCAACCCTACAATAAAATTCACTTCCGAATTTTGCGCCAACTTTAAGGTTAATAGTGTTAAACTTCAAACTTCCTGGAGCAGTCTCTTCATAATCATTACCGTATTCATCTGTAAAATCTACATCTTCAACGACCGCATTGGAGTCAAAAGAAAAATATGAAATTGCAAAATATAGACCTTCCCCTTCAGAATCTAAATAGATATTAGTCCCTAATTCATAATTGGTGTAGTTACCACTTTCTGCTTCTATTGTTTTTGAAAACGTCATATAATCTCCAAAAAAAGCGACCCTATTGTTTAACAGTGGAGTGACATATTCTGCATTTAATGTGATTAGAGATGGTATTCCCATTTTAATGCCAACACGTAGAGGTTTTATGCTTCTAACCTCTGTGCTGTCTTTTTGAGCCAAACTATTTAAAACAGTAAATAATACTACAATAGTTAATGTGATTTTTTTCATTCTAATATTTTTTTTGTTTTTTGAGAGAACTTATGATTCAAATCTAACTAAAATTAATCGAACTCACAGGGCAAACGCATTAAACTTTAATTAGATTTTTATGAGACTTTCACTTGACCTAAAACCATATTATTATCATTTGCCTAAGCACTAACCATACGAACTGGAAATTTCTTGCCACTAACTAGCCTTGGCTCCTCTTATAGTTTTGCCCTCTATTGATTGTGTTATAAGTGAGAAAAACATGATAGCAGAAATATATTTGGGGCATCATGATAAAGATTTTGTTTTGGGTGAAAAATATAATGATAAAATTAATAATGAATTATATAAATAAATAAACAATGGAGTGAACTCACCTCCAAACCACCAGATGTCCAACTCAAATTATTCCAATAGACACCTTGCTATTAATGAAATTGAAAAACAAACAGTTTTATTGACATCATCCTCTTTATTTAATATAAATCGTATTTTAGTCGGATACTAATGAAATTAATTAAAAAAAAATCACATTGATAACTACTATAATTTTTGATATGAATGGTGTGATAACCGATGATGAACACATTCATGAATTAGCAACCAAGGAGGTTTTTTCTGATATTGGAATTGAACTTACTGCTGAAAATTATAGAGCGTTTTGTTTGGGAAGAACAGATATCGCTGCATTCAAAGATTTATTTGAAAAATTTGGTATTCAAAATCAAAACATTAACGATGTAATTACTAAGAAGTCCTTACGATATCAAAGATTAATTAAGGGTAATATGAAGATATATCCTGGTATTGTCGAATTTATTAAAAGTCAAAGTTCAAAATATACTTTAGCACTTACCTCCAGTTCAACCCATGCTGAGGTTACTGGAGTTGTAAATTTATTAAAAATTAAAGATTTCTTCAAAGTAATAGTTACAGCAAATGACGTAAAACATGGAAAACCTGATCCAGAACCTTATCTTCTAACTGCAAGTGAACTGAATGTAACCCCTGAAGAATGTCTTGTTTTAGAAGATTCTGAAAATGGCGTCTTATCGGCAATCGCTGCAGGAATGGTTTGTGTTGGAATTACCAATACCGAAACGGAAGAGAAACTTGTAAAAGCAAACTATACCATCAATAATTTGGATTCCCTTAAAAAAATATTAGTTAAAATTTAAAGAGGATGGCATACGTTTATAGATTATGGCGTTGTGGTAGCTTGCCCCAATATAAACGCTTCATTTTAGATTTTAAAACTCTAACTTTTCTACGGAATAATCCTCTTCAATATTTAGGAGTATCTTTTTTAATACCTTAGGATTTGTATTTATAAAAAACTGATGTGCCCCAATTTCTTTTTCAAAATTAAGCAAATCAAATGTGCTAAGAATATTTTGAGTTTGCTTAGCAACTGCCAATCCAGAATCTATAATTTGTACATTAGAACCAATAATATTCCTTATTTGAGGAATTAAATACGGGTAATGCGTACAGCCTAAAACCAAATAGTCAATATTATTTTGAATCATGGGCTCCATGTGCGTTTTTAAAATCTGTGTCATCTCCTTAGAATTCAATTTCCCACTTTCAATAAGTTCAACCAAACCAGTACCAACTTGTTCAATAATTTTTACGTTCGAGGCAAATATTTCTGAGGTTTTAGAAAATAGCGCACTGCTTAAAGTCCCCTTTGTTGCTAGGATACCAATACAGTTTGTTTTTGTTTTTAACGCAGCAGGTTTAATCGCTGGTTCAATTCCTATAAAGGGAATATCATAATTTTCCCTAAGATAACTTATGGTATTTGTGGTAGCGGTATTACAAGCAACTACTATGATTTTACACCCCTTTTCGATAAGTAATTCTGTATTTTTAACACTTAAATTTAATATAGAATCCTTATTCTTATCACCATAGGGTGCGTTTTTAGAGTCTGATAAATACACAGTATTCTCGTTGGGTAATAGTGATATAATCTCTTTTAAAATAGAAGTACCACCAATACCTGAATCAAAAATTCCAATGGGATTTGAATTGCTCATAGTTCAAAAATATAAAATCCCATCTCGATATACTATCAAGACGGGATTTAAGTTTTAAATAAGAAAACTATCTGATGTTCTAAAGTCCTAACTTTGCCTTTACTAAAGGCATTAAATCTGTTCCTTTAGCGATAATCAAAGTAGACCTGTCAAATACGAAGGTATATCCGTTAGCCGCTGAAATATCTTCAATAGCCTTGTTTACTCTTTCAAGAATTGGTTCTAATAACTCTTGTTGTTTTGATTGTAGCGCTTGCTGTCCTGCTTTATCAGCATTTGCAAGTCTCTGTTGAGATTCCTGTAACTCAATTTGTCTCTTTTGATTTTCTGCATCAGTTTGAGTTGCTGCTTCTGCTTGATATTTTTGAGCTGTGGCCTGTAAAGCATCACTTGATGCTTTTAAATCTGCCATTTGAGTTTTGTTTAATTTCTCCAACTCTGTATTCATATTTTTAAATTCTGGAAGAGCTGTAACTAATTCCTGCGTATCTATATAGCCAAATTTATCTTGAGCCTGAATAGTATTAAAACTTAAAGTAATGATAGTAATAAATAATAGATTTTTAAAATGTTTCATTGTGTTTGTTTTTTTTAAAATAATTAATTGTTTGTTTTTTTATCTTCTGCTTTTTTTGCTTCAACAAGTTCTTCTCGCAACTTTAAACGTTCTAGTCTTTTTTTTTCAATAGCGGCTCTTTTCTCTTCACTTTTCTTCGCTTTAATTTTTTTCTGCTCTTCAACTTTAGCAAGCGCTGCTGCTCTTTCCGCCTCTTTTTCTTCAATAATTGAATTTGATTCTGAGTCGTTTATTTGAGATGACTTATTATTAGCTGCTGCTTTTTTTTCTGTGGATTTTTCTATTCTATCTTCAGAATCTTCTTTTTTATCTTCTGTTTTTTTTGCTTCAGTACCCCCTTCTCTATTTGTTTTTAATTGAGATCTAACCTTTTCTTGCTGCTTTAAACGTTCTAGTCTTTTTTTCTCAATAGCTACTCTCTGCTCTTCACGTTTCTTCGCTTTAGCTGCTTTTTGCTCTTCAACTTTAGCTAGCGATGCTGCTCTTTTCGCCTGTTTTTCTTCAATAATTGAATTTGATTCTGAGCCATTAATTTGATTATTGGCTGCTGCTCTCTTTCTTTTGGCTTTTTCTATTTTCTCACCTCTCACAATAGACCTAAGAACCAACTCACTAATGTCATTTGATTTATTTGAATAAAGCATGATTAAGTCAGCCGATTTATCAAAAACATAATCATATTTTCTGACTTTTGCAATTTCTTGCACGGCATTATAAACTTGATCTTGTATTGGAGTTACCAATTGTTTTCTTAAAAGAAATAAATTCCCATTTGTTGAAAAATAAAATTGTTCTGCTTTTTTAAGTTCTAATTGCTCAATGACAATATCTTCTTCTCTATCTGTTATTAAATCCTCTGTTAATAAGGCTTTTTCATTGTTTAAATCGGTTTGCATTATTGTGATTTTATCTCTCTTTTGATCAAGAGCTAGCTGCCAAAGTTTAACTTTTTTATCAAGTTGAGTTTGTGCCTTTGTATAAGCAGGAATATTTTCTAGAATATAATTCATATCTACAAATGCAATCCGTTGTCCTTTTTGAGAAAAGGAGGAAAGTCCAATAGAACTTATTATAGCGAAAAGTAAAATATTTTTTATCATAACTAGATTGTAATTAGAAAATATCGTGCCACTTTTTTTTAATTATACAAATATAATAATTTTATTAAAATTGTTGCCCTATAATAAAGTGGGTTTGCCACCCCGATTTTTCAATTCCACCTGGTAATGGATCAAATCCATGGGCGAAATCAATTCCAAGTAATCCAAATGCAGGCATAAATATCCGAACCCCTAAACCTGCAGAACGTTTTAATTCAAAAGCTCTAAAATCTTCAAATCCATCATAAGAGTTACCTGCTTCTAAAAACCCTAATGCATATATAGATGCCGTTGGTTTAAGAGTGATTGGGAAACGCAGTTCTAATTGAAATTTATTATAAATTGTTCCTCCTTGAATTGATGAAACCTGTGAGTTTTCATACCCTCTTAAGCCTATAGTTTCTCGCCCATCTAACTGGAATGATGCCATTCCATCACCTCCAACATAATAACGCTCAAAAGGTGAATAACCTAATTCTTCATTATAATATCCTAAGAAGCCAAATTCGGCATTAGACATCAGTACCACCTTACTAAACAAAGCCGTGTACCACTTTCCTTTAAAATTTAGTTTGTAATATTCTAGCCATTTGTATTTTTCTTGGTCAGAAATATTGTCGTAATCTTTCCCATTAACTAATGAATACGGGAAGGTTACTTTTGCGCCAATGCTAAAGTCTGAGCCATAGGTTGGGAATACCGGGTTAGAACCTGCAGAACTTCTACCTAATACAATTTGATAAGATAAATTATTAGAAATACCAGTATCAAAAGTAAATGAACCAATAGGATAATTTACTAAATCATATCGTTGTAAACTAACCGTTTGAGACAATGTAAAATAATCATCTGGCCATTTTAATCTTCTACCAAGGCCAACCGATACTCCTACAATATTTAAATACTTATTTTTATCAACATCTCTAGTTTGATAATTATACCCAACCTGTTTCGAATTGTAAAGAGAAATAGACAAAGATTGTGGTTTTTTCCCACCTAACCATGGTTCTGTAAAGGAAAAACTTGTAGTTGTATAATACCTGCTTTTTTGTAAACGTAAGGATAATGACTGACCATCACCCATTGGTAAGGGTTTATATGCTTTTTTGTTAAATATATTTTTTACAGAAAAATTATTAAAAGAAAGCCCTAAAGTTCCAATAAATGAACCTCCACCATAACCACCTTGTAATTCTATTTGGCTCGCTCCTTTTTCAACTACACTGTAATCAATGTCAACAGTTTTAGCAATATAATCTGGTTTTAAATCGGGTGTAATATTCTCGGCATCAAAGAACCCTAATTGCCCCAATTCTCTAATAGTTCTAATGATATCATCTTTACGATAAAGATACCCTGGCCGTGTTCTTATCTGACGATAAATTACGTGGTCATTTGTTTTATCATTTCCAGATACAGTAATTCTTCTTAAAGTTGCTTGTTCGTCTTCATTAATTCTAATTTGCACATAGATAGAATCATTTTGAACTCGTGTTTCAACAGCGTTTACTGTAGAGAAAATATATCCTGAATTTTGGTATAGGGAACCAATATCCTGAGAATTTGGAGAGCCATCACCCACAACACGTTCGTTTAAAACATTAGCGTTATAAACCTGCCCTTTGTTAATTCTAAGAAGGCTATTCAGTTTTGCATCTGAATAAGCAACGTTACCCAAGTAACTAATTCCTCCAAAATAATATTTTCTCCCTTCTTCTAGAGAGATGTAAAGATCGATAGTATTGTCATCATTAAACGAGATAGAGTCGCTCAAAATACGAGCATCCCTATGTCCTTTTTCGCTAAATTTATTTAAAACCGATTGTAAATCTTCTTCAAATTTATCTTCAATATATTTAGACCCTTTCCAAAAACGCCCAAACATCTTTTCTTTTGTGTTTTTCATTGCTCCAGAAAGCACCTTATCGCCTACTTCGGTATTTCCTTCAAAATGAATGGTTTTTATTTTAATCTTACTCCCTTTATCAAGATGAACCAACATATCTAAAGAGTTTAAATTAGTAGAATCAGTTCTTGTATTTAAAGTGACTTTAGCGTTTAAATATCCTTTTTCTTTGTATTTATTCTCTATGTAGTTTTCCGAAGTAACCAAAAGGTTGTCAGTCATCATTGCACCTGCAGTCAATTCGGTGTCTTTTTTAAGTTCCTTTGCTTTTGATTTTTTAATACCAGAAAATGTGACATTATTTAATTGAGGTAATTCTTTAACGTCAAATTCAACATAAACTACATTTCCATCAATTTTAGAAATGTAAACATCTACATTGCTAAATTGCTTTTGATTGTATAATTTTTTAATTGCACTCGAAAGTTTATCTCCAGGAATTCTTATTTTTTGACCAACTTTTAAGCCAGAAAACACTTTAACAGCTTGTTCGCTAAATTTCTGAAGCCCTGTTACCGTAATTCCACCAAGTTCATATTCTTTATTTTTTTCAAAAACTATAGGCACCGTAGATTTCGGACGAATCGTATCTGCACTTTTATTAGCAATTGAATCTGATTTAACCGACTGATTCTCCTTTTTAGAAGATTCTTGAGCAGCCAGTGTATGCGAAAGAAATATAAAAGCAAAAAATATAAGGGATAATTTATATCTCATTTGATGTTCTAATTTGCGCACTTGTTTTACCGAAGCGACGTTCTATATGTTGAAATTCAATTATAGCGTTGTAAAAATCTTTTTTTGTGAAATCAGGCCAAAGCACATCTGTAAAATGTAATTCGGCATACGCAATTTGCCATAAAAGAAAGTTGCTAATACGTTTCTCACCACTCGTTCTTATCATTAAATCAACGTCAGGCAAAGTAAACGTATATAAATGATTATTTATAATATTTTCATCAATTTCTTCTATAGAAACCTGTCCTTTAACAATTTTTTTAGATATATTTTTAACTGCGTTGACAATTTCTTCACGAGACCCATAACTCAAAGCGAGGGTGAGCGTTAAAGCTGTATTATTTTTTGTTTGCTCAATCACTTTATTCAAGCCATCGATTACAACTTTTGGCAGCAAATCATGATTTCCAATAACCTGAAGTTTAATATTATTTTTATCTAAACTCTTCGCTTCTTTTTTAAGAGAAGTAACCAATAAAGTCATTAAAGTTTTGATTTCGGTCTTAGGTCTCTTCCAGTTTTCTGTAGAAAAGGCATAAAGAGTCAACGCCTTTACTCCTGAATTTCTGGCTGCTTCAATCGTTTCCCTAACCGCTTTAACTCCATTTTTGTGTCCAAACACCCTTGGCATCCCTTTTTGTTTAGCCCAACGTCCATTACCATCCATAATAACGGCAACATGTTGAGGAACAACCCCTTTCTTTATTTCATTTAACAAATCCATTTTTATCGAAGAGGCGAATAACAGGGTGGGCGACCAAATGTATAAACAAGGTTGATACCAGAGAACACATACCAATCATTATCATTGGGGTTCCCGAAATTTAAGTCCGGAATATCAGTATTATTATAATCTAAATCATCTACAAAAGTATACCGCATACCAATCTCTATAGCTCCGGCTAAATTTTTGTAAATTTTGGTTTTATAGCCAAGTCCGAACGGAATTGAAAATGATGTGGTTGATTTGTACTCGTAATCTCCTGGAGTTCCAGAAACTGCGGTTTTGTAATTTATTGCTGCAACTTCGAATAAAAGATATGGTGTATGCCTCTTATTCCTATCCCTACAAGAGAAACTATAATCAAAAAAACTATACTCTAAACCAACAGCAATTTCATGTAATGTATTCGTGAATTCGTACCCCCTTAGTTGGCGTGCAATATTCTCAGAACTAGCATCATCATCTGTTAATTCAGCGTATGTATAAGTCCCTCTCAAGGCAATTCTTTGATTCAAATTACGCTTGTAAATACCCCCAATTGCATAACTGTTTGGGTAGATATAGGTTTCTCGTCCAACATCTCCTATATAATTGCTTCCACCTAGGCTTATTCCTATTTCGTTGATTTGCCCATTAGCTATAGCCGAAAGGAAAATAACACTTACCAATAAAAAATTTCTTGTCTTCATAAAATCGCGAGCAAATATAGTTATTTCAATTTGTTTTGTCCAAGAACGGAACTTCTTTTTTGATAACTGTTTTTGAGTTAAAATATTGTAAAAAAACTGTTTAGAACGACTTCAACAGAACAACTTTTGTTTTTCCAAGTATAACTAAATTTCTTAAGCTCAGACAGTACAAGGTGTTTTTGGATTAAAATCGCACTTTGAAAAAATATTTCTATTTATTTCTAGTGTCTTCACCCCAAAGTAATTTCTTTCGAATTGTCTGAATGAATGAATTGTTTTTTAATTCAATCATTTTAATAGTGAAGGGCGCTTTTTCTACACAGATTTCTGTGGTGCTTTTTACAATGGCTATTCGAGAATCGAGAGAAATAGAGAATTCGTCCCCCCTACCAATTGCTCGCATTTTTATTGTTGTGTTATCCGAGATTATCAAAGGTCTAGCATTTAGGTTGTGGGGCGCAACCGGAGTTAAAACAAAACTTTTTACTTGTGGTGTGATTACAGGCCCTCCACAACTTAACGAGTACCCTGTTGATCCTGTTGGTGTAGAAATAATGAGTCCGTCTGCCCAATATGAAGTTAAATATTCATTGTCCAAATAAGTTTCTATGGTAATCATTGAAGCCGTGTTTGCACGGCTTAAGGTAACCTCATTTAACGCGTACGGCAACTCTTCAATGCTTTCTATTGGAGGGTTGGTTTTAATTTTCAATAAAGAACGGTCTTTTATGATGAACTCGTTTTCTAACAACAAATGAATGGCTTCATTTATTTCTTCTTTTTTTACGGTAGCCAAAAACCCAAGGCGACCAATATTTACACCAATTACAGGAATGTTTGAATCTCGAACAAAGGTAATAGAGCGCAGTACAGTTCCATCCCCACCTAATGTAAAGAAAAAGTCAAAAGAACTATCAAGATCTTCATGACTTGAAAACGTTGGGTAATTCGATTTAATCTGAGAGGTGGTTTTTATAAGGTCTAGAAAATCTTTCTCGATATAGACATCCGCTTTTTTATATGCCAAAGCATTTAATAAGTCTTCAACATATTGTTGTGCTTCCTGATTAAAATAATGTCCGTAAATGGCAATTTTCATTGGTTCGTATTTATTTTTTATTTAATATCTTTTTTCTGTTTGAGCCTCTTAAATTACATGTTTATATATTTCTGCAGGTAATCTGACCTGTCTTTAAGTTCTTCTAAAAGAACATCTTCTTTATGTTTGGTTAATAAATTATAGCCATATCTTCTATATGCTTGAATGACATCATTAATTTTTTCTCCAGAAATTCTTAAAGTAATTCGAATCATATCTTTATGGTATCCAGAAATAAAAACACCTATTAATTTAACATCGTTTGATTCGGTTATTTGTGAAATTTCACTGAACGAATAATCTTTAAGTCCTTTTTCCAAAATAATAAAACAACCATCTTCATTTAATAAGGGGGTATCGCTAAAAAAACGCAAAACATCATTTAATTCATAATAGCCTAAGTATTGATTTTCTTCTGTTAAAACAGGCAGCAAATTTGTGTCACTTGCAGCGAATACGTTTAATATATCAATCCAATTGTCATCATATTTAATTGAAAAATGGTCGAATAAATAGTTGTATTCTTTAAGAGGAGAAGTGGTTTCTTCTATTGTGAGAATATCACTTTCAGCAACAAGACCAATTAAAAGGTTATTTTCAACAATTGGTAAATGAGAATAAGAAACCTCGCCAAACAAAGTTATAACTTCATTTATTGTAGCGCTAAGATTTAAGGCCGTAATGTCTTTCGAAATATATTCTGATATTTTCATTAGTGCACTAAATTACAAATTTTGATTGTTGAATTCATTCATTGAAACATGGCTTTTATCAATTTATCATTATTTTTGCAAAAAACAATAACATGACAAAGTTAAGCGTAAATATTAATAAAATTGCAACTTTAAGAAATTCTCGTGGTGGAGACACTCCAAATGTAGTAAAAGCGGCTGTTGATGTTCAAAATTTTGGAGCTGAAGGAATCACAATTCACCCAAGACCAGATGAACGACACATAAGATATCAAGATGCTTTTGATTTAATTCCAGTAATAAAAACAGAATATAATATTGAGGGCAATCCGATACCTAAATTTATAGAATTGGTACTAGCAACAAAACCAACTCAGGTAACTTTGGTTCCTGATGGAATAGATGCGATTACCTCAAATGCAGGATGGGATACCATTAAAAATCAGTCGTTTTTAAAAGAGGTGATTGCAGAATTCAAGCAAAATAATATAAGAACATCTATTTTTATTGATCCAGATTTAAAGATGATTGAAAAGGCGCTAGATACTGGTGCAGATCGGATTGAATTATACACAGAACATTTTGCATCTGAATACGCAAAAGGAAATAAGAATGCTGTAAAAATATATGCCGAGGGTTCTAAATTAGCACATGATTTAGGAATGGGTGTGAACGCTGGACACGATTTAAGTTTGGATAATCTTCAATTTTTTGCAGAAAGTTTACCTTATTTAGATGAGGTTTCAATTGGTCATGCATTAATTGCCGAATCTCTTTATTTAGGCATGCAGAATGTAGTTAATATGTATTTACACAAGTTAAAGGTTAAAAGTTAAAAGTGGAATGAGCGGAATTTTACATTCTAAAATTATTGGCAGTGGCCCGCCTTTATTAATTCTTCATGGGTTTTTAGGAATGGGCGATAATTGGAAAACTTTGGGGAATAAATTTGCGAAAGGTTTTGAAGTTCACTTAATAGATCAACGAAACCACGGGAGGAGTTTTCATTCCGATGCTTTTGATTATGAGTTAATGGAGGCAGATCTTTTGAATTACATACAGCATCACAATTTAGAAAAAGTCAACTTGTTAGGGCATTCCATGGGTGGGAAAACGGTGATGTTATTTGCTGTAAATTATCCGGAAAAAGTGAACAAATTGATTGTTGCAGATATTTCTCCACGCTACTACCCTCCACATCATCAAGATATATTAACCGCCTTAAATGCAGTAGATTTTTCTATTCAAAAATCGAGGAATGAAATAGAAGAAGTATTAAAAAATTATATCCCTGAATTTGGAATTCGCCAATTTTTGTTGAAAAATGTAACGCGAACTTCAAAAGACACTTTTGCCTTTCGTTTTAATTTGGAAAGTTTAACAGAAAACTACGAAGAAATCACCGTTGGATTACCTCCTTTTTCTCAATTTGATGGGGCAACTTTGTTCCTGAGCGGAGAGAATTCGGGCTATATTGGCGTGGACGATGTTGCTTTAATCGATGCGCATTTTTCAAACAATAAAATAGTAACTATAAAAAACGGAGGGCATTGGCTACATGCCGATAACCCAACCGATTTTTATTCAGAAACAATCGATTTTTTAAACAGTTAATTCTGTTAATTTTTGTAAATTCGTTTTTAATAATATAGAAATATATGAATGTAATTATTAGAATTTTGATAACTGCTTTGACAGTTTTAATTATTGCGAGTTTTTTACCTGGAGTTCAATTAGCGGGTTACGGATCCGCAATATGGGTCGCCATCGTTTTGGGATTGTTGAATATTACGGTTAAGCCGTTGCTTATTTTCTTCACCCTACCTGCAACTATTATTACGGCTGGTCTTTTTCTTTTTGTAATTAATGCTGTTGTAATTTTAATGACAAGTTCTTTTATAGATGGTTTTTATGTTTCTGGGTTTTGGGCAGCATTGCTATTTAGCGTACTGTTAACCCTTTTAGAATCAGTTCTGTTTTCGTTTTTTGAGAAAGAATAGAAGAAAAATCTATTACTTTGTTGAGTTCTAAAAAAACACTACTTTTGCACCCTCAATTATTAAGCAATAATTGAGGGTGTTTTAGTTAAAAATTTAAATAAAAATCAAATGAATATTACAAAGGAAAGTATCGATACATTAAATGCAGTTATAAAAATTGAGATTTCTGAAGTTGATTATAAATCGAAAGTTGCTGAGGTATTAAAAGACTACAGTAAAAAAGCAGATGTTCCTGGGTTTAGGAAAGGACATGTTCCTATGGGAATGGTAAAAAAACAATATGGAAAATCGATAATGATTGATGAAGTTAATAAATTGATTCAAGACACTTTGAATAAGTTTTTAACTGAAGAAAAATTAGACATTTTAGGAAATCCTATTCCAAAGGTTCAGGATGATTTTTCTTGGGATAAACAAGATTATTCTTTTGAATTTGAATTAGGGCTAGCACCGGTGTTTGATGTGAAATTAGACGGTAAAAAGAAAATTACGAAGTACACTATTGTTGCAGAAGAGGAATTAATCAACAAAGAAGTTGAAAACTTACAACAACGTTTTGGAAAAATGTCTGCTAAAGACATTGTTGAAAAAGGTGTGAATATTACGGGTACTTTTGTAAATGAAGAAAAAGAGATAGAGAAGAAATACAGTTTTGTTTTAGAAGATTTGAAAGGGAAATCAAATCAAGATAAATTTTTAGGCAAAAGGGTAAGTGACGTAATTGAATTACAAACAAAAGGTTTGTTTGAAGATGATCATAAATTAATGGGGGCAACTAGTTTAGGTCATGATGAAGTTCATGGTTTAGAAATTCCATTAACTTTTACTATCGAAGATATTACTTTTACTGAATTAGCTGAATTAGATCAAGACTTTTTCGATAAGATATTTGGAGAAGGAAAAGTAACTTCAGCAACAGAATTAAGAGATAAAATTAAGGAAGATGCTGAAAAACAATTTTCATCTCAAGGAGATCAGCAATTATTGAATGACATTACCGAGTATTTAATTGAAAATACAAAATTTGATTTACCATCAAACTTTTTAAAGAAATGGTTGGCTGTTGCTGGTGAAAACCCATTAACAGAAGAGCAAGCTTCAGAAGAATTTGAAAAATCAGAAAAAGGATTGCGTTACCAATTAATTGAAGGAAATGTAATCAAAGAAAATAAATTACAAGTTACTTTTGAAGAGTTAAAAGACTACGCTAAAGGATTTATTAAAAATCAAATGGCACAGTACGGAAACTTAAATCCAGAAGAAAAAGAATTAGAAGATATTGCTAATAGAGTTTTAGGAAATCAAGAAGAAGCAAAACGTTTGCAAGACCAATTGATTAGTAAAAAATTATTAGATTTTTACAAAGAAGCCATGTCTTTTAACACAAAAGAAATTACGTATGAAAACTTTGTAAAAGAAGTTTATAAGTAATCAACACTAGCTATAAGGTTTGAGTTTACTGTATTTATGTATTCTCTTTTAAAAAAATGTAGTTTGTTTTACCAAAAAACATCCTTTAAGAATTATACTTTAATAATTCTTAAAGGATGTTTTTACACCCAATAAAAATCAACAAAAAATAAAACCTATTTATAATGATAAAAATAAAATACACACTACTTCTTTCTTTTACTTTTTTAATATTAAGCAGTTGTAGTTCTGTTAAAGTTCTAGGCTCGTGGAAATCTGAAGAAGCCAGCACTTTTAAAGAGAAAAACATATTAGTAATTACTAGAACTAATAATTTACAAGCTAGGGTCCCTTTTGAAAAGGAAATAGCAAAGCAGTTGCGCTCTAAAGGAATGAAAAATGTAACCGAAAGTTATAAACGATTTCCAACATTAAATCCTAATGCTGAAATGAATTCAGAACGCGCGGCAAATATCAAATCAATTTTAGAAGCCGAAAATTATAATGGTATTGTTTTAACGGTTCTAAAAGACAAACAGAGCTACACAACAGTATCTGAATATGGCGGAGGTTATTATGCTGGTATGCCTTATAGCGCTATGTATCCAAGTTATTATGGCGGATTCTATGGTTATTATAACCACCCGATGTCTTTTTCAACCTACGGAATGATATCTGAACCAGGCTATTCTGTAACAAAATCTACTACGTATATTTTAGAAACTGTATTTTACAATTTAGATTTGCCGGAAAAGGATCAAATTGTTGCAGTGGTTACCACTAAAATAAAAGACCCTAAAAACTTGGAAAAAATTGCAGATAAATATGTTCAAAAAATGGTTGCAGATTTTAGCAAGCAATAATTTTAGTGCTATTCCTTTATCGGTTTAACATAATCAAATAAAAAAAAGTTCTGAAAAATCAGAACTTTTTTTGTCTTAAAATTTAATTTTTTCAAGTTATTACGAATAAAAAACACTCTAAAACGAGTGTCATCCATCAATTCCTCAAGGAGCAGTTGCTTTATAAATCACCGTAGAAGAAGTTGAAGAAATTTGATATTGAGATCCTGCCAAAATAAGTACGGCTTCGCCTTGACCAACTTTTAACTCTGAATGTTCTTCAATAAATAGAACAGAACCATCAATCACAAATAAAATCTGTGCAGTTTTGGACTTCCCATTATACAACTCTGATTTAGCGAGTGTAATTTGACTCAATTCAAAATCTGGCGCTGGACTTTTATAAATTCGCTCTAAACCATCATTTTGCAATTCACCCAACATAATATTAGGGCTTGTCTCTTCAAAAATTACATGCTTTAACAATTCTTGAACATCTACATGTTTTGGTGTTAAACCGCCCCGTAAGACATTATCCGAGTTTGTCATTAATTCCATGTTCTGACCTTCTAAATAAGCGTGTGGAATACCTGCTTTTTGAAAAACAGCCTCCCCTTTATTCGCTTTTACGATATTAAAAAAATAGATAGAATAAATTCCTTTATCAAGGTTTGTTTTATTTTCACTAGAGTCAATTGCCTTTGCTGCCCAATATGCCGGATCCGATTTCTCCAATTTACCAGAAAGATACAATGGCATAATCTTATCAATCAAAGGACGAAGCATCTTGTTTGTTTCTTCAACAGATTCCTCCATCACTTTTTTGTACAATTCAAAATACCCTCCACCATCAAAAACAGGAATTAAATGAGTAAATTCAGGAATCGTATTTAAGATTTTTGTCAATTTATCCTTTGGTAAAAAACCATGTAATAACCAAAACTCACTCAAAGCTACCATAATCTCTGACTTATGATTATCGTCTTTGTAATTTCTGTGAGGAGCATTTAACGGAATTCCGAGTTCGTTTTCATGTTTAAACCCTTTCTCCGCCTCTTTTTTTGAAGGGTGAACCTGAATAGACAGCACTTCTTTAACATCTAAAACTTTGAGAAGGAAAGGTAATCTTCCAAATTTCTTAGCAATTTCAATTCCTAAATTCTCCCTTAAATCAGCATTCAAAAAAGTATCTAATGACTGCTCTCCTTTCAATAATATTACCTTTGAAGGAGCATTTACATGAGCCCCCAACCAATATTCGGCACACTTATTTTCAGTAACCCTTTTCCCCAATAAATTCGGAATATATTCAAATCCTCCCCAAGCATAATTCTGAACAACTCCCTTAAGTTTAACTATTTTTGACATCCATTTTTCTTAGTTACAATTAACAAAAATAACTCAATCAATACAATTACGTTCTCAAAAACTAGAAAATAGTCTTTTCACTAAAAAATAACTTTTAGAATTATTTCCATTTTTACACACCCTCCTTTTTAGACTGTGTAAATTATACGCATAATAAATGAAAATATATCAAAAAATAGCGCAGCACACTTTAGCCAAGTCAAAATTAAAAATTACCTTTACCACAAATTAAAGTTTGTGTACAAGCTCCCATTATGGCACATTTAAAAAGAGCAACGGTCGACTCAAATGACAAGTAGGTTTAAACATATTATTTCGATTTCATTGGTAATATTTATATTACTACCGATGTCATTAAAACTGCTTGACGGTCTTTTTCACCATCATGACCATTTTCATAATACCGAAAACAACGAAAATCATTTCGACGAGCAGCATGAAAAATGCCCAATTCTAAATTTTGAATTGTCATTTTTTTCAGCAAAAAAACACTTCCAAACCGCACAAAAACGTCTTTATTCTGGAGAACAAAAAGACAACTACAATTTTGTGTATTATTACACTAATTCAAAGTATTCATTTTCATTACGAGCACCTCCATCTAATACAAATAAAACAATGACATCTTAATTGATGTAAAACTTATTTGTAAATTTTTAAAATCGTAATAAGGTGAAGAAAATCATTCTAATTTTCTTTGTGCTATTTCTTTTCATAAAGGTAAATGCCCAAACTCAAATAAAAGGTAAGGTTACTGGGATAAATAATGAACCCTTGATTGGGGTCTCAGTTTCTTTTCCCGAACTCAATAAGGGGACAGTTACTAATCAAACAGGAGAATATTTGATTAGTAATATTCCTAACGGGAAAATAAAAATTCAATTTTCATATCTTGGATACAATACCGTAATCAAACCAATTGAAATTTCGCAAACGGAAAACATAATAGATATACTATTAACAATCGCAATTATTGAATCGCAGGAAGTTATAATTACAGGTAGATATGCGAGTTCTCAACATGAAAACGCTGTAGAAGTTAGCGTATTGAAAATCAAAGATATTGCATTATCAGGAACACCCAATTTTATGGAAGCATTAACAAAAATTCCTGGTGTTGATATGATTTCCAAAGGACAAGGCGTTTCAAAACCTGTAATACGTGGGCTTTCAATGAATGATATTTTAATTATGAATAATGGCGTGCGAATTGAAAACTATCAATACAGTGAAAACCACCCATTAGGCATAGATGATAACGGGGTGGAAAGGGTAGAAATCATTAAGGGCCCTGCTTCTTTGCTTTATGGCTCGGATGCAATAGGTGGAGTTATAAATTTTATAAAGGAAAAGTCCGCACCTGTTGGTGAAATAATTGGAGACTACCGTATGCAGTTACATTCTAATACACTTGGAATGAATAATAGCATCGGATTGAAAGGAACTTCTGAAAAGTTTTTTGGTGGATTTCGTTTGGGCAATAAAACTCATGCTGATTATTTACAAGGGGGAGGTGATTATGTCCCAAATTCACGGTTCAACGAAATGACTTTCAGTGCCAATACAGGATATACAGGCGAAATTGGAACTTTCAAACTTTACTACGACTATTTTAAACAAGACTTAGGAATGACTGTACCTCCAATAAAGCCGTTGATAACAGAGCAAGGACGGAAAAACGAAATTTGGTATCAGGATTTAGAACATCAATTAATTTCATCGCAGAATATCTTTTTCTTAGGTAAATTCAAATGGGATATTAATGCAGCCTATCAAAACGCATTAAGAAAACTTCAAACAACACTTGATGTTCCTTTTGTTGAAATGAATTTGAACACCCTCACCTATGAATCTAAATTGTATTTACCTTCCAACGATAAATCGGAATATATCATTGGATTACAAGGGATGTCTCAAAATAATAGAAACCTTAATAATCGCGCTTCTCAATTTTTACCTGATGCCAATATTAATAACATAGGCTTTTTAGGTTTGGCACAATATACATTTTACAAAAGGCTAAAATTACACGGTGGTTTAAGATTTGATATATATAAAACTGAAATTTTTGCTTTAGGAACGGAAGGGACAAGTGACTATCACGCCCCTGTTGATAAAGATTTTTCAAACCTTAACGGGTCTATTGGTGCTAAATATAGTGTTAATGAAAAAATAACAATTAGGAGCAATTTTGCAAAAGGCTACCGTGTTCCAAATTTAGCAGAACTTACTTCAAATGGCATACATGGAAACAGGTATGAGATCGGGAATGAAAATTTATCCCCCGAAAATTCATTTGAAACTGATTTAAGTACGCACTACCACGGTGAATTCCTATCCTTTGATTTGGCAGGTTTTTATAATCACATTGATGATTATATTTTCATTTCACAAACGATGAATACAACTGCAACAGGAATAAATATTTATCAATACGCACAAACAAACGCAACGCTTTACGGTGGGGAAGCAGGAATTCATTTTCATCCTAAATCTTTGCCATGGCTACACATAGAAGGGGCTTACTCTTCAGTAATTGGGAAACAGAAAAATGATGACTTTTTGCCATTTATCCCAGCCAACAAGGTGCGTTATGAAATTAGAGCAGAGCGGAAGAAGTTAGGTTTTTTTAATAAACCACATATTCAAATTTCGGCTTTAACTGCATTTTCACAAGACAATCCGTCTCCTCATGAAACGGCGACTGATGGTTACACATTGGTTAATTTGAGCATGTATGCTGAAGTATTAATTTCAAAGCAGACATTGGTTCTTGGACTATCTGCAAACAACTTGTTTGACACACAATATTTTGATCACCTTTCAACATTGAAACCTTTGAATTATTACAATCAAGGAAGAAATATTAGCTTCTCTTTGAAAATACCCTTTAGGATAAAATAAAGTGCAAATAATTTAATTAAGAAAGAATATTACCTAATTTAAAAAAAATGAAATCATGAATGAAAAAAAAATGAAATTTAGTTGGAAAGCTTTTATAAGCCTGTCGTTAACTTATTTTTTTATAATAATGCTTTTAACAGGTGTTGTTTTATATTTAACACCTACAGGCAGAATTGCACACTGGTCAAATTGGACATTATTAGGATTTAGTAAAGAAGAATGGCAATCAATACATATCATATTTTCTTTAACTTTTGCAATTTTGTCAATCTTTCACTTATTTTCTATTAACTGGAAAGTTTTCTTGGCATATTTAAAGAAGAAGAATAAATCTGGATTAAATAAAAAGAAAGAATTTTATTTAGCGTCTGTATTTACTATTCTTATTTTTTTAGGTGTTGTTTTTTCAATTCCGCCTTTTAATTCCGTTATAAATTTTGGCGATTATCTAACGCACTCATGGGAAAATGTAGACACCAAACCGCCAACACCACATGCGGAATTATTAACACTAAATGAATTATCTGATGAATACAACAATCTGACGATTAAGGAAATAACTAATAAACTTAATGCAAACAATATTAAATTTAATAATGCAAACGAAACCCTAAAAGAAATAGGAGAATTAAACAATTTGTCGCCCATCAAAATTTATAATATTCTGACCCAGAAAACAAAAAAAACAGAATTTACTAAAGAGAGAAAAAACCGTGAACTCCAAAGAAATAATAGTTCAACAAAAAACAAGAAAAACCTATCCACATTTGAAAGTGTAGATATTAATAATGATGGGGAAATAACTAAAACCGAATTTGCGGATTATCAAACTAAAAGAAGAAATAACATACGGAAATAAATATTTCGACATTAAAAACATAGTGCATTTGGAAGACGGTATTAAATTTTAAAATCATGCATTTAAAAATGCCAAACGTATCTATTTAAGCCATTACCCTATATAAAATTAATAATATTAAATACTAAAAGTAAATAAAAATGAAAAAATTTGATGTAATAATTATCGGAGCTGGCCCTGCTGGCGTAATCACAGGAATAACTACTAAAAAACAAAACCCAAACAAATCAATTCTAATTCTTCGCGAAGAAGAAAAAGGCTTAGTTCCTTGTGGTATCCCATATATTTTTCACAATCTTAATTCTGTGGATGAAAATATTACAGGTCCAAAAGCATTTATTGATTTAGGTGGAGAAGTAATCACTGATTCTGTTATTGATGTTAATATCAAAGACAAAATAGTTAAAATACAATCTGGAGAATCTTTTTCTTTTGAAAAACTTGTTTTTGCAACTGGATCAAGAGCTGTTGTTGCTAGTTTTATACCGGGACATGACCTAGAGAATGTATTCTACATTAAAAAAAGTTATAATTACATTAATAATTTATTCAATAAATTAAAAGACAAAAAAAACATTGTTGTTGTTGGTGGTGGATTTATAGGGGCTGAAATGGCTGAACAATTGGCTATGAATACAGATAAAAACATAAGCTTAATTGAAGGTGAAGAGTTTTGTTTCTCAAAAGCTTTTTCTAATACATTAAGCGAAATTGCAACTGCTAAACTTAAGAAATCAAATATAGATGTACATACATCAACCTTGGTAGAGGAAGTGTTGGGCGAAAATGGCCTTGTTGATAGGGTTAGGTTTAAAAACAATAAAGAGATTAAGGCAGATGCTATAATTTTTGCTGTTGGATATAAACCAAATGTTGAAGTGGCAACAAAAGCTGGCTTACAAACTAATACGGCAGGAGCAATTATTGTTGATAATTATGGATGCACATTGGAAGAGAATATTTATGCCGTTGGAGATTGTTCTCAAACATTAGGCTTCTTAACAGGAAGGAACGATTATATTATGCTTGCTTCTACAGCCACAGCAGAAGCTCGTCTTTTAGGTTATAATTTATTTGGAATAAAAATCAAAAAGACTTTTAACGGAACAATTGGTGTTTTTTCTACTAAAATCAACAAATTGGTAATGGCGGCTGCCGGATTAAATGAAAAAAGTGCAATTCCCGCTAATATTGATTTTATCACAACTCAATTTAGTGCTTTTGACAGACATCCAAGCCTTATAAAAGACGCATCTCCATTAACAGCAAAATTATATGTTTCTCCATTAGATGGTTCAATTTTAGGTGGTGAACTTTGGGGGGGAGAATCAGTTGGTGAACTAATTAATGTCATCAGTCTTGCTATTCAAAAAGAAGTTACTATTTATGAACTCATTTCATTCCAAATAGGAACTCACCCTTTACTTACCAGCGCGCCAACTATGCCTGTAATTGTTAAAGCTGCAGAAATGGCAATTTCTAAAATACAGTCTTTAAGAAAATAGCATCTTTCTGATTTACACTACAAAGCAATTAAGAGGTGTAAAATTCATTGCTAATTCTAATCAGAGGAAAATCTTGCGAATTTTCCTCTGGTTAGAATTAGTTTTGCTTAAATATGCAGCAAAATACTATATCTGTTATTTTAACTGATACGCAAACTTCAAGAATTACCCCTCAAAACTAGCCCCACTAGCAGCAACAGATCTGTCAATTTTACGCATCAAACCTTGTAATACTTTACCAGGACCAACTTCTATAAATTCTGTACCTCCATCAGCAACCATTGCTTGAATACATTGTGTCCATCGAACAGGTGCCGTTAATTGTGCTATTAAATTTTCTTTAATTTCGTCTGAATTTGTAACTGCTTTCGCTACAACATTTTGATAAACCGGACAGGTAGGCTTACTAAAAGTAGTCGCTTCAATTGCCGCCGCTAATTCCTCTCTTGCTGGCTCCATTAACGGAGAATGAAATGCACCACCAACTGGTAAAACGATAGCTCTTCTTGCTCCTTTTTCGGTTAATAATTCACAGGCCTTGTTAATTGATTCTACATCTCCTGATATTACCAATTGCCCCGGGCAATTATAATTTGCCGCAACTACAATTCCGTCTACCTCAGCACAGGTGTCTTCAACAATCTTATCTTCCAATCCTAAAACAGCTGCCATTGTTGATGCTTGGGCTTCACAGGCTTTTTGCATTGCTAAGGCACGTTTAGACACTAATATGAGTCCAGCTTCAAAAGTTAAGACTCCATTTGCGACCAAAGCAGACAGTTCACCTAAAGAATGTCCTGCCACCATTTCTGGCTGAAAAGAATCTCCCAAAACTTTTGCTAGAATTACAGAATGTAAGAAAACTGCAGGTTGGGTAACCTTTGTTTCCTTTAATTGTTCTGGAGTTCCGCGGAACATAATCTCGGTAATTTCAAATCCTAAAATTTCATTTGCTTGATCGAATAAATCTTTTGCAATGGTTGAATTTTCGTATAAATCCAATCCCATTCCTGAAAATTGTGCTCCTTGTCCTGGAAAAATATATGCTTTCATTTAAATATGTTTTATTGTTGATTTGTCCAATTGTTTAACTGTTTGCAAAGATAAGAAATTAATATTGTGTAGTTCAAATTAAAACGAAATGTCATACCGATAAGTTAGAAACTCATGCCCAATTTTGTATTTAATCGTTTATGCTTTCAGAAAACAAATTAAGGTGAAGAAATTTAATTGATCTAAGGCATCTAAAATCAAGAATAGTTCGTTATTTTTAACCATAATATTTGTTCCTTAAAAACATTTATAATGAAAAAAATATTAAAAATCTCAATTGGAGTTTTAATCTTATTCTTTGGGATTCTAATTAGTATCCCTTATTTTTTTGAAGGCAAGATTACTACTTTCATAAAAGAAAGCATTAATAAGAATATACATGCAAATGTTGATTTTGATTCTGTTGACCTCAGCCTAATTTCAAGTTTTCCGAATGCTGAAGTGAGCATTCACAATTTACTTATTACGACTCTCGAACCCTTCAAAGGAGACACTTTAGCCATTGTAAAAACCATTTCTTTAAAAGTCCCTTTAATAAGTTTATTAAAAATAGGTTCTGGTAAAATAGATATTACTTCTTTCTCTGTGGAAGAAAGTCAGATAAATATATTAATTGACAAAAACGGAAAAGCAAATTATGATATCGCCAAAAGAGACACCATAAACTCATCTCCTAAACCGAACGAAAAGGAAGAAAAGAAAGAAGAGAAAAAAGAGGAAAATAATATCAGTCTTTCATTAAACAACTACCAGATCACCAATAGCAACATTCAATATTTAGATGAATCTACCGGATTGGTGCTAAAACTAACTGATTTTAACCATTCAGGAAGCGGGAATTTCTCTACTGTTATTTCTGAATTAAAAACCGAAACCAACACTAAAATATCCTTCAAACACAACAATGAAGAATATTTAAACAACAATACAATTAATCTTGATGCGACCATTGGAATTGATCTAAATCAAAATAAATATTCCTTTTTAGAAAACAAGGCTTTGATAAATCAGTTGCCCTTAGTTTTCGACGGATTTATTCAACTAAACGAAAATAGTCAAGAATTAGACATTACCTTTAAAGCGCCGTCTTCAGATTTTAAAAATTTTTTAGCCCTCGTACCTAAAGCATATTCCAAAGACATTAGTCAAGTAAAAACCACTGGAAATTTTACTATTGAAGGGTTCGCTAAGGGTATCATTGACAAAAAACACATTCCGAAATTCAACGTTCAATTCACCTCAGATAATGCTAGTTTTAAGTATCCTGATTTACCAAAAAATATCAGCAATATTTATCTTAATTCTTCTATCATAAACAAAACTGGAATTATTAATGATACAGAAATAGCACTAAAAAGGCTGTCTTTTAAAATTGATGATCATACATTTACTTTAAGTACGTTTATCAGTAATCTTCTTGAAAATCCAAAAGTAAAAGCAAAAGCAAAAGGGACTATAAATTTAGCGAGTATAAGCAAAGCCTATCCTATAGAAGATGTTAAAGAACTTCAAGGTATTTTAAAAGCAGATTTTGAGGCTTCTTTTGACATGAAATCTATTGAGGAAAAAAAATACAAGAACATCAAAAATTCAGGTATTCTTTCAATCACTAATTTTAAATATGAGGGCGACCAAATTGCAAACCCACTCGAAATCGACAATGCTAAAATTACCTTTAACACAAGTAATGTCGTTTTAAATAATTTTGAAGCAAAAACAGGAAATTCCGATTTAAAAATGAACGGTAAAATCAATAATTTGATTGGTTTCATTTTTAATAAGGAAAACATCAAAGGTGATTTTGACTTAAGCTCTAACAACTTTGATGTGAGCGATTTTATGGAAACAGAAAGTAAAGAGATTGATTCTACAAACACACCTAAAACTCCGTCAGAACAATTAAAAACGCCATCAAAACAATTAAAAATTCCATCATTTTTAGATTGCACCATAAAGGCAGAAGCGCGGAGTGTAGTTTATGACAATCTAATTTTAAAAGATGTAAAAGGCACTTTGATTATTAAAGATGAAAAAGCAACTTTAAGCAATTTATCTTCTCGTTTGTTTGACGGGAAATTGGTTTTAGATGGAACTGTTTCAACTAAAGAAGAAATTCCGACGTTCTCATTAAACTTAGATATTTCTAAATTTGACATCTATCAATCTTTTTCTCAATTGGAATTGTTTGGTGTTTTAGCCCCGATTGGAAAACTAATACAAGGAAAAATTAATGCTGATTTAAATATTTCAGGATCTTTAAATAACGATTTAACGCCTAATTTAGCTACCGTTAATGGAGATGCTTTTTCAGAAATACTCCCGACTAAAGCTTCTTTAAAAAATTCCCAAGCGCTTTCCTTATTAAGTAACAATTTAAGCTTTATAGATTTAGATAATTTAGACTTTAACGCATTAAAAGTAGCCATATCCTTTGAAAATGGGATGGTTGTTGTTAAGCCTTTCAATATAAAATATAAAGATTTTGACATAGAAGTCAATGGTAAACATGGCTTTGACAAAACAATGGATTACAATTTAAATTTTGATATACCTGCTAAATATTTGGGCAGTGAGGTTTCCAATTTATTAACAAATCTGAGCGGTGAAAACATCGAAAACATCACAATTCCATTAAATGCTAATATTGGCGGATCGTTTAGCAACCCTACACTTAAAACAAACATGAATGAGGCTGTAAGCAAGCTTTCAAAGCAATTATTAGAACAGCAGAAAAACAAACTAACCAAGCAAGGAGAAAAGGAATTGAATAAATTTTTAAACAGCAATTTAAAAAGCACCGATTCTACCAAAAACAGTACTACGACTGAGGCGGTAAAATCCCTTTTAAATAGTTTTTTTAAAAAGAAAAACTAGTGAAAAACATATAAAACACAGCCTACTTAATCCCTATTGAAACAACCAACCCCTCATTAGAGCGCACATTAAAAACTGTATTATCTTCAAAAATAAAATACTGACCTTTAATCCCTTTTAAAATCCCAGAATAACTTTGTGATTTAATCAAATTCAGACTTTTTACTTTTTTTGGATATTGGTTTACAGGGAAATTAATTTGAGTTTCTTCAATGTTTTTTAGATAATAGTCCTTTGCTTCCTCCGGAATATATTGTGCTAATTTTTCCTTTACAGCAATTAAATCAACATCAACAATATCATTAGATAACATCTTTCGCCAATTTGTTTTATCAGATACAAATTTCTTTAAAGCGACCTCGGTAACTCCTGCCAAATAGCGATTAGGAACCTCTACCACTTCAACAGCTTCATGCGCCCCCTGATCTATCCAACGTGTTGGCACTTGAGTTTTACGAGTAACACCCACTTTTACATCACTCGAATTTGCCAAATACACAATATGAGGTTTTAATTGCACCGCTTTTTCATAATCTAAATTTCGATCTTCTATCCCCAAATGCGCTGTACTTAATTCTGGCTTCATGATCCAATCACCCGCAGTCGGAGTTTCAAAAAAACACTTTTTACAAAACCCCTGACGGTAAATTTGTTTGTCTAAATGACAACTCATACACTCATATTTCACAAAAGAAATTTCAATTTCACGATCTAATAATTGATTCATATTTAAAAAATCCCCTTCCATTTCTAGATAGTACTGAACAATCTCTTCATTTACCGTCAACATTTTTTTAAGTGCCCCTTGATATGTCATAATAGATTTGTATTTTTAACTCGATAAAGATAACCTATTAGCCATGCCTATACCAATAGTAAACTCAATAATTTCATGGTTTTTAAAAAAACGCATTCATCAAATTGAATTGTTTTTAAAGTACCCTGTTGATGTTCAAAACGAATTGCTAAACCAACTCCTACTTACTGCACAGAATACTGAAATTGGAGAAAAATACAATTTTTCAAAAATTACAAATCACCAAGAGTTCTCTGAACAAATTCCTATTCATAAATACGAATCCGTTTCACCTTTAATTGAGCGATGTCGTAAAGGCGAACAGCAATTGTTTTGGAATACTCCGATAAAATGGTTTGCAAAATCGAGTGGTACGACCAATGCAAAAAGCAAATTTA
>JAGLDM010000410.1 GCA_023145595.1 Flavobacteriaceae bacterium
ACCTCATTAATTATTGGAAAATGGAAAAGTGGTACTTTATTCGAAAGATACGATTTAGGCAGTGCAGGGGCTACTTGGGATACAGCCGATGATGTTACTGAAGAAGAAGCCCAGCCGTTTACTTGGACTATCGAAATAGACCAGTTAGAGCAAATTCATATTATTGAGAATGGAGGTAAAGTTCCAAAAGTTTACACCCTTGTAAACTTAACAGCAACAACATTGAAATATACAGACGCTTACGGAGAATCAAAAACATTTAGCAAGCAAGAGTAAATGCGAATATTAAAAAGAATTGGAATAGGCTTATTAGGATTCGTTCTGGTATTAATAATAGCGGCTACAGTAGTTTTGTGGTATGTTTTTACACCAGAAAAATTAACTTCAATAGTTAATGAACAGGCAAAAGAATATTTAACTTGCCAAACGAATATTGAAAAAGTAGAACCAACTTTTTTTAGTAGCTTTCCTAATTTTGAACTTGAGTTAACCAATATTTCTTTAATAGAGGATACTATTATCAATACGGATACGCTTTTATACTCTTCCAAATGCTTTGTTTCTTTTGATGTAAAGGCTTACTTATTATATGATAATATCACTATTAAGTCCTTACTTATTGAAAATGGCTATCTAAATTTCAAAATAGATACCACAGGCAATTCTAATTTAGGTATTCTTAAAGAAACTGACGATTTTACAGAAACAGATACTATAGCATTCGCCTTTGGGAAAATTGATGTTAGTAATGTGGAATTTAAGAATTTAAATGTTAAATATACAGATGAGTCAACATTAACAAAGGTTAACCTTGAAAATTTAAATGCAAATCTTGAATTTATATACGATAAGCAAAAGCAGTATGTTGATTTGGATATGCAGTTAAATAAAATACTATATACAACAACCGATTCAATGGCTCTTTATGTTGATGTTAATGACTGTGATATTAAAATTAACTCAAATGCAAAAGATGAAAATCTATTTAATTCTGATTTAAAATTTATTTGTGAGACCATGTCGGTTTCTATGGAAGGTGATACCCTTTTCTCTAATATTAAATTTGATACGCATACCCCTATCAATATAAACCTTGCCGAAAACTCTTATGATTTAGCAAAGATGAGGCTTACTGTAAACGATGAGCAAGAAGTATCACTAAGTGGTAATATTCTTATGAATGGAGATTCAATATTTACAGATATAAAATATGCGACTAATGCTCTAGATGTTGAGAGAATAATTACTTTAATCCCAAATACTTATACAGAGTATTTAGAAGGTTTAACAGCCAAGGGAGAGGCTCAAATTTCAGGATCTGTAAAAGGTTTGTATTATGATATGTTAACGCCTCTTATTAGTGCAAATATTGAGTATGAAAAGGGAGAAATTAAATACGAAGACTATCCAACAGCAAAAGACATTAAATTATCCATGTCTACTATATTGGATCTGAATAATAGCCAGAGTTCGAATATTAAAATAAATAGTAGTTATGCCAAAATAATGCGCAGTTCTGTTTCTGTAAAAGGAAACATTACTAATGTTTTAAATATCCCAGCCTACGATATTTATTCGGATGGTGATTTTAATTTAGATGATTTTAAGTCCTATATTCCAAAAGACCAGAATGTAATTGTTAAAGGTCTGCTTAAAGGAAATATTCACACACAATTCTCGCAGTCCGATATAGATAATGAGGCTTATCATCGCATATATTTAAAGGGTAAGTTTAGAACCAAGAAATTTTATGCAGTTTATGATGATAGTATGAAGGTAGATTTACCTTTAGCAGATATTAAATTATTATTACCTAGTAATAGTAGAGTAAGTAAGGATCTTAAATTGGCCAACATAACAATTGTAGCACCAAATATGGACCTCGAAATGTATCCAACTATGAAGGCTGTTGCAAAAGATCTTGAACTTTCTGTTGATATTAATAATATGATAAAAGGTGTTTCTACACCAATTACACATTGTGAATATAAAGTGAGTAATTTATATACGACTTATGACACTCTAGTTGTTACAGCAAATAATGCTGATGGATATTTTAAATATGCTCCAGAACTTAAAGAGAAGAACGAAATAGCTATTATTAATTCTACAATTAATAGTCTAGACTTAACTATTGCAAGTAAGGATAATGTTATGTTTGACGCTAAAAAACTGCATGCCAAAACAAATGTTATTTATGATGAGTCGCAATCAAATGTTATTGATAAATGGCAACCAGAATTAGCAATCAGTTTCTCCGATGCCAATTATAATGTAAGTGACCAGTTAAATGGGCAAATTATAAGCATGAAATATACGCTTACTCCTGATGATATGGAGATTGAGAAATTAGATTTAACAGTCGCGGATTCAGACTATAAACTTAGCGGCAAATTATCCAATATCTCAAACTACCTTAATGATAAAGGCTTGCTTAAAGGTGATTTTGATTTAGTATCTAAAAACACCAATATGTATCAGTTGATGGGTATTTTTGATGGCTTGGGAAGTGAAGATTCTACAACTGCCAGTATTGAAACTAATAGTACTGAAGACACTCCGTTTATGGTGCCAAAGGGCGTTGATTTTCACTTAAATACAAGTATTGATAAGACTATTGTAAATCAGAATGTAATCGAAAATATTAAAGGTGGACTTACCGTAAAAGATGGTACGCTTATTCTAGATCAAATGGGTTTTACAAACAAAGCAGCTCATATGCAGCTAACAGCTATGTATAGATCCGCTAGAAAGAATCACCTTTTTACAGCCATCGATTTCCACCTCTTAAATATTGATATTGCAGAGCTTATTGAACTTATGCCTTCTGTTGATACATTGGCTCCAATGCTAAAATCATTTGAAGGACGAGGCGAATTTCATTTGGCAGGGGAAACCTATCTAAAGAGCGATTATTCTCTTAAGAAATCTACCATTCGTGGAGCTGCCGCTTTCGAAGGACAGCAACTTACAATTTTGGATACTGAAACATTCAGAATGATTGCTAGTAAATTACAGTTTAAGAAAAAAACAGTAAACGTTATTGATAGCCTTAGTGTTGAAATGACACTTTTTAAAGATGAGGTTGACCTATATCCGTTCCTGATTGTTATGGACAAATATCAAGCAGTGATTTCGGGCCGTCATACAATGGATAATCGCTTCAAATATCATATCTCAGTGACCGAAACACCATTACCTGTTAGATTTGGATTAGATATTAGTGGCACTATGGAAGAGTTAGACTATAAGCTTGTACCTTGTCAATATAAACACCTTTACGACCCCAAAAAGCAAGGTGTATTAGAAGCGAGAACTCTACGTTTAAAAAAGCTGATTTCAGAATCTCTTAAAAAAAATGTAAAACCGATTGAATAGAGTTTATCTGTATTTAATCAATTCAGATAATTTAAAGGACATTTTTGGGCAAATAGAAGATTACAGAAACTATATAAACCAACTTCATTGGACATTAGATGTTTCTTTTTCTAAAGACGCATCTAGAAAAAGAGCAGGCAACGCTGTTCAAAATTAGGCGATTTTACTT
>JAGLDM010000411.1 GCA_023145595.1 Flavobacteriaceae bacterium
ACCCTGCTACAAATTTTTATTTTGATTGCTACCCTCAAATATTTGATATAAATACAAAACCAAAATATGATTTATATTACATTGGTTCTTATGATGACAGAATAGATCAACTTATAGAAATTTGCGAGAAACTCTATCACAAAGGTTTAAAACTAAACATCAATATACCTTGCCCTACTCATCTTCAAAAAAAATTACAAAAATACCCCTACATAAATTTTCCGAAAAATGGAATGACTTATAAAGAAAACTTAGAACAGATTGCAGATGCAAAGGTTATTTTAGACCTTCAAAACAAAGTACATAACGGACTTTCTTTCAGGCATTTTGAATCACTAGGGTATGATAAAAAACTTATAACAACAAACAGCCTTGTAAAGAAATATGATTTTTATAACGAAAATAATATTTGTGTCTATGAAAATATAGAGCAATTAATTGACTTTATAAATAAGCCTTATATCAAAATTGATACTAAAATAAAGCACAAGTACAGCTTTACAAATTGGATAGATTATATTTTAGAACAAAAAGATTGTATTAAAATTAATTTCCCGTAAAGTTTTAAGCTATTAATAAGGTATAAAAACAGTTACTAATAAATGAACTCTCTAAAAAACAAAAAAATCATCTATTCTGCACTTGTTGGAAATTATGATGAAATCCCAAAACATATTGCCCTTTCTGACGAGTGGGAATATATCCTTTTTACGGATTATGAAACTAACGAAAAAGAAATAAACGGTTGGAAAATATATCCTTTACAAAATATTATTAAAGACGACCCTGTTAAAACATGCAGATGGCACAAAATGAATCCCCATTTATTATTTAAAGACTGTCTTTGCTCTATATGGCTAGATTGCAATATAATTATTAAGGATACATATATCTATACTAGAGCCAATGAATTATTAATAGAGAAAAAATACATTGCTTTAATTACCCATCCTTTTAGAGATTGCGCCTACGATGAAGCAAACACCTGCCTCAATGAAGGTAAAGACTTAGCAAGTTTAATCAATCAAAATATAGCTTTTTTAACAAAAAAAGAATTCCCTAAAAACAACGGACTATATGAAAGCAATTTAGTTTTTAGAAATCACACATCTAATAAACTTATTGAATTTGATGAACTTTGGTGGTCTTTGGTTTTCAAAATGTCACGAAGAGATCAGTTAAGTTTAACATATGTTTTATGGAAACTTGAAATAAAACCAGAATTATTCTTAAAAAGTTCATCCTATTCTGTTCGAAACCATCATGGTTTTAATTTTATAGAAAAGCACGCTATAAATAACAATCGATATGAAATAAATTACGAAGATTATTTACTATTACAAAAAAAGGTACTAGTAGAACAAAGATTAAAAAAAATAAAACGCTCAATATCTTATAAGGTATTTTACAAGATTGAATCTTCTATCTATTTATTGTTTAGTTTTTTTCGCAAATAATAAGGACTCCAATTATCCGTTTTTTTTTAAATTTCAGTTCTAAAAAAGTATCACACTCTAAACTTACTTATTAATTTAGAATGCTTTCTTTTATACCTGAAATACATTAAATAATTAAAAGAAGTTATTTTTTGAGATACTATAAAACTATAAATTTTTTTATCTTTAAAAAAGTCAAGCCCATTACTTATCCCATACTTTTTATAAGATCTTAATATGAGCCATTTCTGAATTATCAAAATATTTTTTTTAGTTACATTTTCTTTAACAACTCTGTATAATGGGTCATTTAGTAATTTTTCACAAATTAATATTTGTTCATAAAATCGTATGTGTAATGATTTATAGATATTTTCTTTTTCAACCTTGTTGATTTTACTATTTTTCATCGATTCAGAATTATTATGAATCCTAAATTGAACTAAATCTTTATCTATAAAAACAAAATTGTGAGTCAATATTTTATTTAAAATAAAAATGTAGTCTATTAATTGATAAAAATCAGTTGAGAAGTCATTTTTATGATATTGTTTTTTATTAAATAAAAGGGCCGGAGGCTCTCCTAAACTATTCCGATATATACAAGGACTAATAGCCTTGGCTGTATCTTCTGGTCTGTACACAACGTTACTCTTAAATATGGCACTAGTTAATTTAGATATTCTAGCATACATCTTTATTTTTTTGAAAGGTATCTTATCTTCAAATATATACTCCCTATTACAAATAACAAAATCAACATTTTTATCAATAGCCTCATACATCATCTCCTCAACACAAGTTGGCTTTAATAAGTCATCTTGAAATAAAATTTTTATCCAATTAGAAGATGCTTTTTCTATACTTTCATTCCAATTACCACTAAGTCCTAACTTAATGGGATTTCTATACACTTTTATATTACCATAAACACGAGCAAGTCTTTCACAAATTATAAGAGTATCATCAGAAGAATTGTCGTCTGATATAATAATTTCTATGTTTAAGTAAGTTTGAGCTAAAGCACTATTAATAGCGTCTTCAATGTATGATTCCCCGTTATAAGTGGGTATACATATAGATACTAATGGCTTATTGTTTTTAGTCATAAATTTTACTTTACCTACAGTTTATTTAAGATGTGTTAGGTTGAGTTCATTCCCTAAAATAGTATCCCATTTTGAGGGCTTGTATTTACCGAATCCAGCAACTGGAGTAAAGGTCATTTCTCCAAAATAAATTACCCCTTCTAATTCGTACAAATCTACCCTAACAAAATCAAAAGGCTTGGCTAACTTCTCTGCAATAGATATCATTTCATTTAAACCATCAGGAGGATAAGAACCTTTTCCTATTTTATAACTACACCTCAAATCTTGGAGTTCCCAATTAAGGTTATAGAAATTAACATACTTCTCTGATTCAATTTCATTATCTAATGACAAGTACTTTACAGCACCATTAAAACAAAATAATTTGTAATTACTTGGAAGAGTTCCATTCTTTTTTAAAAGTAATTCTTCTACTATTATTAAAGGTTCTATATCTTTATATTGCCTTTCTCTCTGCGAATAATAATAATTAAATTTCAATGATTTTGTTAACTTTTTTTGAACCTCCTTAAAATCAATTTTATCTTTATTTTTAATAATATGATAACTACCACTATCGTGATTTGTTTTAACAATAACAGGTTTTTCAGGAAGGTTTATTTTTGAAATTTCAGAAACGTTTTTAGTTGTAAAAACAAGAGGTATCAGATGTTTTACACCTATCTTTTCTGAAACATACTCTCTAACAAGAAACTTATCTGCACATTTTGTCTGTAATTTTGTTCTGTCATTAGCATTTAACCATAATATTTTCTCATTAAAAGTTCCAGGGTTTATTAAATTAGCTTCATAACCAAAAATATACTTAAAATGTGCTTTAGTCCAAACCTCCGCTGGGAATATTTTTTCATAAAGAGCATCACAAAACACCACTAATTTTTCGATTGTTTTTATTCTGTGCCTATACAGAGGGTATTTTTTCATTGTTTTTTTTAAGAAAAAATTGCTCATACTCTATTTGTTTTACACCTTATCTTCTAAACTCTGTAACTTCACTAAATTACTATAAGTTCCTTTAAAAGAAATTAATTCTTCATGAGTTCCTTGTTCTACAATTTCACCTTTGTGCATTACAGCTATTAAATCTGAATTTTGAATGGTAGACAGCCTGTGCGCAATAACCAATGATGTTTTGTTATTGGTCATGTTTTCTAAGGCATCTTGCACTAATTTTTCTGACTCTGTATCTAATGCTGAAGTAGCTTCATCTAATATCATAATTGGAGGATCTTTCATTACCGCTCTAGCAATGGCAATACGCTGTCTTTGTCCACCTGAAACCATTCCACCACCATCACCAACATGGTTGTTATACTGCTTTGGGAATTCCATAATAAAATCATGAGCATTTGCAATTTTAGCAGCTTTGATAACTTCTTCCATTTTAGGGTTCTCAATACCTAAAGAGATATTTTCTGAAATATCACCATTAAACAAAATAGAATCTTGTGCTATGATACCCATTTGCGCTCTTAAAGATATCGAAGCAATATCTTTAATATTTTTACCATCTATCAATATCTCTCCTTCATTTACATCCCAAAAACGAGTAATTAAATTAGCAATGGTAGATTTACCACTCCCCGACTGCCCTACTAAAGCAATCTTTTTACCTTTTGGAATCTTTAAAGAAAAGTTTTTTAAGACATGTTGCTCATCATATTTAAAATAGACATTCTTAAATTCGATTTCTTTATCAAAAGAGGTAATTACTTCAGCACCCTCTTTGTCTTCAAGTTTATTTTCAGAATCTAAAATTTCGATGACCCTTTCTGCCGCTGCATTCCCTATTTTAATTGCATTATTTGCTTTTGAAATTGCCTTTGCAGGGGTTAAAATATTATAAGCCAATCCCATAAACGCAATAAAAGTACCCGCTTTTATTGACTCATCTATCAAAACCATACGTCCGCCAAACCATAATAAAGAAGCAATGGTAGCAATCCCTAAAAACTCACTTACAGGTGATGCTAAGGCATTTCTTTTAGCAAGTTGATCACTAAACCCTAATATTCTTTGATTTAATGCATCATATCTTTTATTAAAAAATGATTCTGCATTAAATGCTTTTATAATTTTAAGCCCTGTTATGGTTTCTTCTAAAATACTTAACATTAAACCTCCCTCCTGAAAAAGAACTGTAGATTGACTTTTAATTTTTTTACTGATTACAGAAATAACCCATCCAGAAACTGGAATGAATGTAAATACAAATAGTGATAATTCCCAACTAAGGTTTACCATAAATATTAGTGTAAATATAATATTGAGGGGCTCTCTAATGATTACAATTGAAAGGTTTAAAAAGGTTTCATTAATCGTACCTAAATCACCCGTAGCTCTAGAAACAACATCTCCTTTTCTTCTTTCTGAGAAAAAAGAAAGAGGTAAACTTATTATTTTTTGATACATCTCATTCCGCAAATCTTTTAAAACTGCATTTTTAAGAAAAACCATAAATAATCCTGAAAAATAAGCAAATAAATTCTTTAGTAAGAAAATAGATACTAACCCTATAACCATATAGGTCAAGGTGTTTTCAATTCCATTTGTTTCCGTATTTATTGTAATTGCATAATTTAAATAATTTTCTAAATACTTAACACTTAAATCACTATACCCCGGAAAGGCAGGCTTTATATATATATTTTCTGTATCTCCAAACAATACGTTTAACATTGGCATCAATGCTAAAAAAGATAATGCTGAAAATAAGGCATATAGTATGTTTAAAACAATACTCATAATACCTAAACTTTTGTGAGGTATTACGTATTTAAAAAAACGTTTAAAATATTTCATTTCGTAAAGATGATGGTTATTGTATTTATATTAAAAACTGTTACAAATATACTGTTTTTGATTACGTATATAAATTAAGTGTTGTAAATAAGTCAGGTAATCATGTGCTTTTACAAGCAACTTATAAATAATTGAATTGTATGACACTACACTACTTAACTCACCCTTATTATACTGATATTTAATAACTGACGCCATATCAACAACCCTTTAAAGGTAAAACTGTACTGCTATGGCTATTAGAAAAAACAACCAATAAGCGACACTTGATATAAAAACATCAACTTATATCCTCAAAATTAAACATATCCTAATTAAATTAATAAACTAATTTGTAAATTTGCTTACTAATTTCATAAAACACAAACCTATGTTTTCATCAAAAGCAAATTCAATATTCCAAAAAGTTATAGAAAAATATCATTTAATAGATAGTGTTGACCAAACTTTTAAAAACGTATATAATAAAGATACAGAAACCTTAGATTTTCTTCTTTATAGAAAATGCTGGATAGATACCGTACAATGGCATTATGAAGATATAATTCGTGACCCAAATATTAACCCAGTATCAGCCTTAAAATTGAAACGTAAAATAGATGCTTCTAACCAAGACAGGACTGATATGGTTGAATATATTGATAGTTATTTTTTGGATAAATACAAAAATGTAACTCCAACTAGTAATGCAAAAATAAATTCTGAAAGTCCAGCTTGGGTAATTGATCGATT
>JAGLDM010000412.1 GCA_023145595.1 Flavobacteriaceae bacterium
GTGACTGTGACTGTGACTGCTATTCAAATCAATCACATTTACATGCTTACAAACAATTCCATTTTTATCAACTTCTGTAATTTTAATTTCACCGTCTAGTAAATTTAATAATTCTGGAAGTTTTTTTAATTCATCATACGAATCGGTGAGTCCGGCCAACGCTCCTAAAAACATATCGCCCGATAAACCCGAAAAAGGTTCAATATAAAGTACGCTCATTTGTTATTTAATTATTTATTATTTGGAATTCCCATCACTTTTAAAATGATGTCATTAACTTCTGTATTATCTATAAAGGCTTTAAAATAATCTTCACCAACACCTATTGCTTTTACGGGACCCTCTCCACTGTGTGGTCGTTAGTTGACCAAGCAATACCTGTTTTTTGACTCATAATAATGATTACTCTGTCTGTAAAATTAATTATCCTTTTTTTTCTGGTTATTCTTTATATATTTTACTTATGTCATTTCGACGTAGGAGAAATTGCATTCAGAGAATCAAACCTGTAATTTTTGACACCTCTCTTATTCCTTGCCATTCCTATGCTATTTCTCCTATCGTCGAAATGACTTTTCAACCTTTATTTTTTACTAATCAAATTTAATATTCTTACAGCCGACATTGCTGCGCCGTAACCATTATTTATATTCACTACAGAAATTCCGTTTGCACAACTGGAAAGCATTGCGTTTAACGCCACATGACCTCCTTTGGCAACTCCATATCCAACATCTGCTGGAATTGCAATAATTGGTTGCGGTAGCAGTCCGCCCATTACAGTTGGCAAGGCTCCTTCAAATCCAGCAACAACAATCAATACTTTAAAGGTTTTTAATTCTTCAACTTTATTTAACAATCTGTGAATCCCTGCAACACCAACATCTGCAATTCTTTTGGATGCAACCCCCATATATCCCAACGTATAATAGACCTCGTTTACCACATGAATATCTGAAGTTCCTGCAGAAACTATAGCCACTTCATTTTCTCCGGTCAGTTCCTCAATAACATTCAACATAAAAATACCCGAAACGGCATCATAAAATGCTTTCGGATATTCTTTTATTAATTTTACTGCTTTTTCTTCTTGCAACTTTGTAACCAACACGTTACTATCTTTCGCTACAAAATGTGCCAAAATACGCAACAAATCTGCTATTGATTTTGATTCGCCATACACCACTTCGGGAAACCCGATGCGCTTTTCTCTATCGTCGTCTATATTCTGATTTATCATTCGTTGGCTATCAATCTATTTAATTTACCAGAAACCAAACCTTCATTATCTATTTGGCATTCTGAAAATCCTAATTTTTTAATCTTTGATGAAATTTCATTGAAACATCCAATCAGTTCTTCTAATTGAATCACCGGAACTTCAATTTTACACATTT
>JAGLDM010000413.1 GCA_023145595.1 Flavobacteriaceae bacterium
TGTGATCGCCCAGGCCGTGCATTAAAATAATTACAGGAACTGGTTTGTTTGTGTTTTTAGGAATGGATAGTAACCCTGTAACTTTTTTATAATTGACACTTCTGTACGTTACATCGTATAGTTTATAAGTTTCTGTTTCTTTAACAAAACTTACAGAATCTTGCAGCGCTACTGCCTTATCATATTCATAATATTTAGAAACAGGAAGTGATTCTTTTGTACCACAGGACGTCATAGATAAAACCCCTATTAAGAAATACAATAAAATCAGGTTTTTGGTCATCTATCTGTTCACGGGTTAAGAAGGGTTAAAGATAAAAAAAAGGATTGAGATTTTAAAATCTCAATCCTTTTTTTTAATAAAGTGTCCCGTTCTGAAATAGCGATACACTAAAATCTTAGTGGAATGATAATATCAGAAAAATCAGGGTATGTAAAGCGTACCCAAAAAGATTACTCGATTTCTTTTAAACTTCAATTAGTTGAAGAAATAGAACACGGGTATCTTGCTAAAAGCCAACCATATACTGATAAAGCCTAAAAGAAGTTGTCATATTACAACAGATTCACATCATCGATTTAGAAAACATAAAAACTTGATAAGTACTTTAGAAATAGAAAAGTCAGAATCGGTATGGGTCAGCGATATAACTTATGTAGGAACCAGAATTAACCCATCTTATTTCGCCTTAATTACAGATGCATACTCAAAGAAAATAGTTGGATATAATGTTGTCTCTAATTCTTTAGCGGCAGAAGGTTCTCTCAAAGCACTAGAAATGGCTCTAGATAATCGAGTTTATAAAGGATATCCTTTAATAATCTGTATCGATTATTTAGGTCTAGACAATAATCATCGATTTATAGTAATTAATTAGGACCTTTAATCATCTATTTATAGTATTAATTAGTACCTTTGTCTTTGTAAAAAAAACAATAATTATGAGAAAAATAATTTTAGCACTTACAGTTGTTTTAGTCACAATATCCTGTAAGAACGACATAAAAAACAAGGCGGAAATTTCCGATGAGCAGGAGGTAGAAGAAATGAATATTTCTGAAGCCGTTTTAGTAGATGCGCAATCTTCTAAAGTTACTTGGAGAGGTTTTAAAGCTGGAACTGAGCATTTTGGATCGATTCGTGTTTCAGAAGGTACCATAAATATTAAAGAAGGGAATTTAATTGGAGGATCCTTTAAATTTGATATAAATTCAATTACTGATGAGGATATGCCTAAGGATGATGAATCCAATTTAAAATTGGTAAACCATTTAAAATCACCAGATTTCTTTGATGTTGAAAAATTTCCAACAACATCTTTTGAAATTACCGAGGTTAATGAAGTAGAAGGTCACATAAATGTTAGCGGGAATCTAACCATAAAAGGAATAACGAAAAATATTACCATTCCAACAGAGATGGGCATTAATGACGGAGTTGTGACGTTCAAAAGTGATGTGTTTGCTATTGATAGAACGGACTTTGGTATGCGGTATAAATCAGGAAAATTCTTCGAGAATTTAAAAGATGGGCTTATTCGTGATGAATTTGAATTGATATTTGAATTAAAGACATTGAAATAAAAAATAGAGTAGATTATTATGGAGCCTGTATACTTGTATACAGGCTTTTTGTTTTTAAAAAAAAACGTAATTTGTAAGGATTAAACAAAATAGAAGGATGCAAGACCAAGGTAACTTGAGTGAAATTAAAATTCAAGATCAAAAAATAATCAAAAACACAGAATTGAGTATGTGGGAAGCAATGATTCCTGTTATTGCTTTGGTAGGAATGTTAGCCTTTAATGTTTTTGTATATGGTGATGATTCTTTAAGTGGTTCAAATCAATTTATTTTGTTGCTGGGCGCCTCTATAGCGGCTATTGTTGGTTTTAGAAATAAAGTTACTTATAAAACAATGATTGAAGAAGTGGCAGAAAATATTAAATCAACCACAGGAGCAATTCTTATTCTATTAATGGTGGGAGCATTGACAGGAACTTGGTTGATTAGCGGAATCATTCCGTCCATGATTTATTATGGCTTACAAATATTAAATCCGACCATCTTTTTAGCTGCCTGTTTAATTATTTGTGCAATCATATCAATTGCAACAGGAAGTTCTTGGACTACTTCTGCAACCGTTGGAGTTGCTTTGGTAGGAATTGGAGAGGTTTTGGGTATTCCTATGGGAATGACGGCAGGCGCAGTGTTATCTGGAGCATACTTCGGAGATAAAATGTCGCCAATGTCTGATACCACAAACTTGGCACCGGCAATGGCAGGCGCAGAGTTATTTTCGCACATAAAATATATGGCAATAACGACAGTGCCCACTATTTTGATTTCTTTATTGTTTTTCGTCATTTTAGGATTTACTATTGATACAACTGGTTCTGCAGATTCAACCCAAATGTTGGTGGCTATTGAAAAATCATTCAATATTAGTGGTTGGCTATTTTTAGTGCCGATTATTGTTATTTTACTAATTATAAAAAAAACACCACCATTAATTGCTTTGCTAATAGGAGCGCTTTTGGGTGGAGTTTTTGCATTGATTTTTCAACAAGACGTAGTCGCTCAAGTTGCCGGAGTAGAAACCTTAACGTTCAATGCTGCATATAAAGGAATTATGGATGCTTTAACTGTTGATATTGCGGTGGAAACTGAAAACGAAGCTTTAGCCGATTTATTTACAGCAGGTGGAATGAGCAGTATGTTGGGAACCATTTGGCTAATTATTTGCGCTATGGTTTTTGGTGGAGTGATGGATGCTATTGGCGCCTTGGCACGGATAAGTTCATTTATGTTAAATTTATTCCATACTGTTTTTGGACTTTTCGCAAGTACGGTTTTTACTTGTGTAGGATTGAATTTTACGGCTTCAGATCAATATTTGGCAATTGTGGTTCCGGGTAAAATGTATGCCAAAGCGTTCAAAGATAAAGGACTTGCTCCTGAAAATCTGAGTAGAACTTTGGAAGATTCCGGGACTGTAACCTCTGTTTTAATTCCGTGGAATACCTGCGGAGCGTATCACTCAAAAGTTTTAGATGTGCCCGTTGAAGATTATGTATTCTTTGCAATATTTAATTGGTTAAGTCCGTTTATGACCTTGATTTTTGCAGCGTTTAATATTAAAATTAAGCAGTTAAACGAAAAATAAAATTCAGATAAAACACATGCTTTTATTAGTCAGCCTTGGTGGATGGCGGAGTCTTTAGAAAATCACTACCCCATTAAGACATTTTAAAGGAGTAGCTAATCTGCTCAGCACATTTTTCACCATCAATAGCGGCTGATATAATTCCGCCGGCATACCCAGCACCTTCACCGCAAGGATAGAATCCTTTTATTTGTGGATGCTCTAATGTTTTGTAATCTCTCGGAATCCGAACAGGAGAAGAAGTTCTAGATTCTGGTGCATGAACCACGGCTTCATTGGTTAAATACCCATGCATAGACCTTCCAAATTGTTTAAATCCTTCTTGTAGTGTTTCATGAATAAATTTAGGCAAAACCTCAGAAAGTTCAGTGGATGTTGTTCCGGGCATATACGAGGTTTCAGGAATATCTTTTGATAATTTACCTTGTGTAAAATCAACCAATCGTTGTGCAGGAACTTTTTGAGTTTCACCTCCCAAACGCCAAGCAGTTTGTTCAATTTGCTTTTGAAACTCCATTCCTGCCAAAGGTCCTTTGTCTTTAAATGGTTCAAAATCTTCCAATTTTAATTCAACTACAATTCCAGAATTTGATGTTGGCTGATCCCTTTTAGAAGGAGACCAGCCGTTGGTAACAACCTCTCCAGGAGCCGTAGCACAAGGGGCTATTACACCGCCCGGACACATGCAAAAAGAATAAACACCACGTTTTTTTACTTGTTTTACAATACTATAAGGAGCAGGAGGTAAGTAATCTCCTCTTGTTTCGCAGTGGTATTGAATTTGGTCAATGAGTTGTTGAGAATGCTCTACTCTAACTCCCAATGCAAATGGTTTCGCCTCTATTAAGATTCCTTTACGATACAATAATTCGAAAATATCTCTTGCCGAATGTCCAGTTGCTAAAATTATTTTAGAAGCATTTATAATGTCCTTGTTTTGAGTTTGAACACCAGTAACTTCGTTGTTTTTTATTAAAATATCAGTAACTCGTGAATTAAATAATACCTCACCTCCGTACTGAATAATAGTCTCTCGTATGGCTTGTATTATTTTTGGTAACTTGTTAGTGCCAATATGTGGATGGGCATCAATTCCGATGTTTTTGGTTGCGCCATGTGCTATAAGTAACTCTAATATTTTATTTACATCTCCTCTTTTTTTAGAGCGAGTATACAATTTCCCGTCGGAATAAGTTCCTGCTCCACCTTCACCAAAACAGTAATTTGAATCTTCATCAACCAAATGAAATTTAGTAATAGCGGCTAAATCTCTTCGGCGATCTTTTACATTTTTCCCTCGTTCTATAACAATCGGTTTTAGTCCTTTTTCAATCAGTTTTAATGCTGCAAAAAGACCAGCAGGACCGGCTCCAATTACAATTACTTCTCTAGCATTGCTAACATCATTGTATCTGGGGATTTCAACAGGGGTTTCAACAAAGTCTTCATTCAAGAAAACGTGTATTCTTAGATTTACCTTAACGTTTTTTTGACGTGCATCAATAGATCTTTTTAGAATTTGAACATGACGAATGTCTTTTGAATTGAGTCGCTTATTTTTTGCAACAAACAGTTTCAATTTCTCAGGGTTCTGAGCGATTTCTGGAGAAACTTGAATTTGATATTCTTGTTGCATATTTAATTATTAAAGGTGAAAAATCTTTCTAAAGGAAAGAATTATATCGTTAGTTTTAGATAAAGAAATCCCATACCAAACCGAATCTAAACACCAAATCTCGATACGGGTTGTAAGGCGCGCTATAATAGTTTCTGCCCGTAAAACTAGCGGTTACGTTTTCAAGTTTTGCATAAAAACGGGTTCTTCTTACTTGAAAATTTGCGAAAACATCGAACACAGGGAAATTGCCAAATTTTTCAGTATTCTGAATTGTAAATTCAGATAATAATGGATTGTAGTTGTTCATATAATAACTCGTGAAATACTTAAATGTAACTCCTGTTTGAAGATACATCGGCTTGTTTTTAAACAAAAAGTTGGTGTAGTAAATCGAATTTCGTGTTACAAATTCTGGAACTCTAAAAAATGCTTGACCTTTTGAAACGTTGTTATACATGAGCGTATTATCCAAGGCGAATTTTCCAAAAGTAAATTCTTTACTTACTTTCACCTTTAAATAGTTCAAAGCCTCAGGCGCCTGCGTAGGCGAACTATTTTCATCAAAATAGGTGTAGTTGTCTATTTGAGAAATACTTGCCGATGCATTCAGCCACTTGTCTGAAATAAATTCAAAAGAAATATTTCTAATTTTTTCATTATTAAAATCATCATTTTGCCAATTGTAATCTACATAACCACTTTGAGAATGTAGAAAATTATAATTAGGAGATTTTGAGATCAGTGAAATAGATGCTCTAACACTAGAAATACTGTCAATAGTATAATTAGCATCAGCAATAAAGTTGTTCCCTTTTAAATCTCCTGCTAAGATGGAAGAAGCACTCGCCTTGAAATTAAAACTTTTGATTGTAGCATTCCAATCAACCCCTCCAGATAAAGCAGTTCCTTTAAGGTTTTGATCGATTGTTTGACCGGGTAAAAAAACCACTCCGTTGTAGAAATGAGAGAATCTATAATAATTGCCCTTTGCTCTAAAATTTCCTAAAATTTTGGGTGAATTAAGTTCAGCATACAACTGATTATTCATTTCTTTGAGTCCGGTCTCATCGTTTACATTTTCTTCAAAAGCATCACCTAATAAGTCATTTTGCGTCATATCAAACCCGTAATGTTTGGTTTCATACGAGTAAATATGACCTAAGGTTAGGTTTGTAAGCTTTGTTTTAACGGTATCTTTTTCCTCAATTAATTTGTAGCTATGCTCTAAATAATAGCGTTTTCCGAGAAGTTTGCTCTCTGCATCATCAAAATTCACATCCAAACGACCTCTGTCTGAATAATTGCTAT
>JAGLDM010000414.1 GCA_023145595.1 Flavobacteriaceae bacterium
TGTTAGATGAAATTGAAAAAGCGCATCCAGATGTATTCAATATGCTTTTGCAAATATTAGATGATGGTTATATTACCGATAGTCTTGGTAGAAAAATTGATTTTAGAAACACTATTATCATCATGACTTCAAATATTGGATCTCGACAATTAAAAGATTTTGGGTCTGGAGTAGGATTTGGTACTTCTTCAAAAAAAGATCAAGCCAATGCGCATGCTAAAAGTGTGATTGAAAATGCATTAAAAAAATCCTTTGCTCCCGAATTTTTAAACAGAATTGATGACGTAATTGTTTTCAATGCGTTGGAGAGAGAAGATATTCATGCTATTATTGATATTGAATTAGATAAATTATTGAAGCGTATATCTGAATTAGGATACACTTTAAAATTATCTGACAAAGCCAAAGATTTTATTGCTGATAAAGGTTTTGACAAACAATATGGAGCACGACCATTAAATAGAGCTATTCAAAAATATATTGAAGATGCTTTGGCGCAGGAAATCGTAAATTCAAAATTAACTGAAGGTGATGTAATTAGTATGGATTTGGATGAAGAAAAGGGTGAATTAAAAATTAAGATTAAAAAAGGTAAAAAAGCGGCGGAATAAACGTCAATCAATATATTTACTATTCAAAAGGAGCAAATTTGTTAAATCTGCTCCTTTTTTTATGAATTTACACTAGCATCCGAAAGTTTTAAGAACATCTACAAAAACACACCTTAATTCCAATGTTTTGGTTGCAAAACGAAAATTAACCAAAAAACAAGTCTTTTTCGAAGGCTATTCCCTTTTGGTTTACTAGGGTGGCTTTAGTTAACAAACATTACCAATCAATAGGAAAGTAATCCTTCAAGAATTTACCACACCAATGTTTACCCGTATTAATACCATCAAATAACGGATCCATTACTCTGGCAGCACCATCTACAATATCTAGTGGAGGCTGAAAATCATGAACTTCTTGTTTCTTTTTGGACATTTCTGCAGGATCTTCATCAGTAACCCAACCCGTATCAACAGCGTTCATAAATATTCCATGCTTTGCCAAATCCCCAGAAGCCGTATGTGTTAACATATTCAATGCCGCCTTTGCCATATTGGTGTGTGGATGACGAGATTCTTTAAAGAAACGATGGAACTTCCCTTCCATTGCCGATACATTAATAATATGCTTTTGTCCCGTTTTATCCTTTTTCATTACTTCTGATAATCGGTTGCACAATACAAACGGAGCCACAGAATTTACAAGTTGTACTTCTACCATTTCCGTAGTTTCTACCTCTCCTAATTTTAAGCGCCAACTATTTGTTTTTCGTAAATCTACCTGTTGTAAATCGGCATCTAATTCTCCCTCTGGAAAAACTTCCTGAGTTACTAAACTAGCATCAAAACTATACGGAATCTGCGATAACTTTGCAGATGATCGCAAGCCAATTCCGGGTTCTGGACCGTGCCAACTCACAGGCATATTTTTATTTGCTGATGCTCCAGAAGTTAACGAGGTCAATTCATCTAAACAGTGATTATGATCAGACAATACGTCTTTTGCGAATTGAGGTAAGGATTCAAAAGAGCGTTCTTCATTCGGCATTAAATGGGAGTAAAACCCAGAAGGTCTCCGCACAGTTTGTGCCGCATTATTGATAAGAATATCTAGTTTGTCATAATTCTGCTCTATAAAATTACAGAAGATTTCTACACTCGGAATATGTCTTAAATCCAACCCATGAATTTTTAGGCGATGCCCCCACTCCATAAAATCATCTTCTTTAGAAAATCGCAAAGCAGAATCTACGGGGAAACGAGTCGTTGCAACAACAGTTGCTCCACCGCGTAAAAGCATTAACGTAATATGATAACCAATCTTTAATCGAGAACCTGTAATTACGGCCACTTGCCCTTTTACATCGGCATTTTGAAAGCGTTTCGCGTAGTTTAAATCACCACAGTCGGTACACATGGTGTCATAGAAATGATGTAGTTTGGTGAATTTGGAATTACACACATAACAGGCTCTAGGCGATTTCAAATCTGGCATATCCTTGTTTGCCAAATCGGCTGCTGCTAGTAATTTCGGAGCCATAAATACCGTAGATTCTCTTGCGTATCTAATTCCGGTTTCTTTACGTGCATGTCGGTCTCTTGCTGCTTTTTTTCGCTTTTCGTTTTTCTTTGCATCTTTTTTTCTTCGTGCAAATTCTTCACGACTAGGTCTAGAAAATAGACCCGCGGCTTTTATAAGTGATGTTCTTTGCTCCTTTGGAATTTCAAAAATCTGATTGGTGTTCGTGTTTAAACTTTCTAATACAGCAATGCATTTATCAATCTCTTCCGAACTTATCAATACATCATTTTCCTTGTTTTCCATTCCAAAATATTAAGTGTGCAAATATAGTTTATTAATGTACATTCGTAGTAACAATGAATTCAAAATCAAAGGACATACAATTGCAATATCAAGGCTATTTTCACACTCCTTTATTGTGGGAAAATGAACCTGTATTTGGTTTAAAACAACTGGAATTTTCAAATACTATTGAAACTGTTTTTAATAAATTACACCTAAAAACCTACGATTAGGTAAGCGTGTAGAACGATTTGTAGGCCATGAATTAAAACAACATCCTGCAATTAATATTCTAAAAGAAAACATTCAAATACAAAACGATAAAATAACCGTTGGTGAAATTGACTGTCTTTTAAAAGATGATGAAACGGCTGTACATCTTGAGATTATTTACAAGTTTTATTTGTATGATATTTCTGTTGGCTCAACCGAATTAGAACATTGGATTGGTCCAAATAGAAAGGATAGTTTGATTTCAAAACTGACCAAACTAAAAGAAAAACAACTTCCTCTACTCTACAATCCGCACACAAAACCAACTTTAGATGCATTAAATTTAAAAATTAATGCATTGCAACAGTTTGTTTGTTTTAAGGCACAATTATTTATTCCGTATGAAAAAGAAGTTGATTTTATTGAATTGAATCGGGACTGTATCAATGGATTTCACATTCATTTTAAGGAACTAGCACAATTTTCATCATGCAAATTTTATATTCCATCAAAAGTTAATTGGTTGCAAGAAATTCAAATTCAGGTTCCTTGGCTAACATATCATCAGTTTTTTGAGACTGTAAAAACAATGGTAAATCAAAACCGAAATTTAGTATTTGCCTCACCCGAAACTGCAAAAGGCAGTTTCGACCTCTCCCAAGGAAAGGTGAATTAAAAACCCCAACTGAGTAATTCAGTTGAGGTTTGTACAATATATTTAGGTTATAGACTTATTTTATAAACTTTAGGTTTGTAACCTTATTATCACTTGTTATTTTTAATATATAAATCCCTTCACTTAATCTAGAGACATCTATATTTTGAGATTTATTTTCGGTAGAACCACTAATTACCATCACTCCATTTGACGTAAAAATTGAGTATTTGAAATCTCTTTTTTCTTTTGTTAAAATTGATAATATATTGTTTGAAGATATTGGATTTGGGGATATGCTTATATGGGTTAATTCTTCTGTATTGGTTGATGAGTCGTGACCCCTGTAATAGTAATACATTGTGGGAATCTTCCAATCCTTAGTGGTATCATCCCAATCATAAATTTCTTTTAATATTCTATTGTTATTGGAATCATAACTAGAAACATATTTGTAGAAACCTTTCCAATCGTTAGTGGTATAATCCCAATCATAACTTTCATATGATACTGCATTGTTATTGGAATCATAACTAGAAACATCTTTGGAGGAACCTTTCCAATCGTTAGTGCTATAATCCCATAAATAAATTTCAGATAATACTGCATTGTTATTGGAATCATAACTAGAAACAGATTTGTAGTAACCTTCCCAATCGTTAGTGGTATCATCCCAACCATAACCTTCCTTTAATATTTGATTGTTATTGGAATCATAACTATAAACATATTTGGAGGAACTTTTCCAATCGTTAGTGGTATCATCCCAATCATAACTTTCCTCCTAATATTATGATTGTTATTGGAATCATAACTATAAACAACTTTTGTAGTAACCTTCCCAATCGTTAGTGGTATCATCCCAATCATACCTTTCTTCTAATATTCTATTGTTATTGGAATCATAACTATAAACATATTTGTAGGAAACTTTCCAATCGTTAGTGGTATAATCCAAATAATAACCTTCCTTTAATATTTGATTGTTATTGGAATCATAACTAAAAACAACTTTGCTGGAATCTTTCCA
>JAGLDM010000415.1 GCA_023145595.1 Flavobacteriaceae bacterium
GTATTACCAAAGAAGATATTGGCACTAAAATATCTGTAGAAGATTACAATGCTGCTTGTAGAAAAGCAGTAATGAAATATACTGATGTTTGGGAAAACCTAACCAAGCAAATGGGGCATTGGGTAGATATGAAGGATCCCTATGTTACCTATGAACCAAAATATATGGAATCTGTTTGGTGGTTGTTGAAACAGATTTACAGCAAAAATTTATTATACAAAGGTTATACTATTCAGCCGTATTCACCAAAGGCAGGAACAGGATTAAGTTCACACGAAATCAATCAGCCAGGGGCGTACCAAGACGTTACAGACACTACAATTGTAGCGCAGTTTAAATGCCTATCCCCAACCCTTTCCAAAGGAAAGGGAGTTGAGCAAGATGGGGAAGTCCTCCCTTTTGGGGAGGATTTAGGAGAGGCTTCTTTCCTTGCATGGACCACAACGCCGTGGACCTTACCTTCAAACACCGCTTTAACCGTTGGGAAGAAGATAGATTATGTATTGGTGAAATCTTTTAACCAATATACGTTTGAACCGATTAGTGTTATTTTGGCGAAAGCCTTGGTTGGAAAGCAATTTTCGAAAAAGTTCTTTTCGGTTGAATCTGTAGAACAACTTTCAGAATATACATCAGGAGATAAAAAGATTCCGTTTATCATTGTTGGTGAATGTAAAGGTGCTGATTTAGTCGGAGTAAAATACGAGCAGTTATTGCCATACGCACTTCCATATCAAAATCCAGAAAATGCCTTTAGAGTTATTTCTGGAGATTTTGTAACGACTGAAGATGGAACAGGAATCGTACATACAGCACCTACTTTTGGAGCAGATGATGCACTTGTGGCAAAACAAGCAACACCAGAAGTTCCGCCATTATTGGTGTTGGATGAGAATGAGAATCCGGTTCCTTTAGTTGATTTGCAAGGAAGATTCACACATCACATGGGTGAATTTGGAGGCAAGTATGTGAAGAACGAATATTACAATGATGGAGAAGCTCCAGAGAGATCTGTAGATGTTGAAATCGCCATTAAATTAAAAGAAGAAAATAAGGCTTTTCATGTTGAAAAGTACAAGCATAGTTATCCGCATTGTTGGAGAACAGATAAACCGATTTTGTATTACCCGCTTGATTCTTGGTTTATAAAAGTGACTGAGAAGCGCGATCGAATGTATGAATTGAACAAAGAAATCAACTGGAAACCAAAATCAACAGGTGAAGGGCGTTTTGGGAATTGGTTAAAAAACGCCAATGATTGGAATTTATCGAGATCACGTTATTGGGGAGTTCCATTACCAATTTGGAGAACCGAAGACGGGACCGAAGAATTAATGATTGGTTCTGTTGAAGAACTGAAATCTGAAATGAAACGCGCTATTGAAGCGGGAGTTTTAGAGCAAGATATTTATGCCGATTT